>JAHBVI010000014.1 GCA_019637635.1 Anaerolineae bacterium | reverse complement strand
AATCGGCGCCGAAAAAGTGGTCAACTCCCTTCTCGTGCGCTAAAATCCCCTCCTGGCGCTTGCCTCAACAAAGAGACCCAGGTCAGTAGATTAAAAGTTATTGGCAAAAATTCACGGATGAGGTTGAAATTCTGTAAAAATCCGGTAGACTTGTCCTTCGCGCCTGGAGGCGCTGTTAATTTCAAATTGCAATAAGAGGATTGATCATGGCCCGAAAGTGTAAAATAAGTGGGAAAGGCCCGATGGCCGGTAACAATGTTTCCTTCTCGCAGAAGAAAACACGGCGGCGCTTTTTGCCCAACCTGCAAACAAAAAGGATTTATGTACCTGAGTTAGACCGCACCGTCAGCATTCGCATGTCGGCGCGCGCATTGCGCACCGTGGACAAGGTCGGTTTGATGGCTTATTTGAATAAAGAAGGGTTAAAACTGCAAGATGTCATTTAGATTGGTTCGATCTTTTGCGATTGAACCAATTTTAGCAAGAGGAACAAAAACTAATGGCTAAGAAGAAAGATGTTCGTGGCGTCATTAAAATGCGTAGCACCGAAAGCTCGCACGTGTATTACACCATGAAAAATCGTCGCAATACCCCCAATCGTATTGAACTTCGGAAATTTGACCCGACTTTGCGCCGCCATGTGCTTTATCGTGAAACACGGTAATCCGTCATTCGTGAGCCGCAATCGCGTGAGCCGTAATCGGTGATCGGACTTCGGGCTTCGCTCTCAGGGTCAACCAATTCGACTAGACTTTGTTTGAAAATGAGCCTGCCAGCACCCTCGGCAGGCTTTTTGTTTGCCGCCTGTTGTGGTATAAAATATCAATTATGACGCAGAGAAGTATTCGTGGCATCAATCATCAACCGGCCAGCCCTTGCCTGCAATTTGTGGATGTGTCGGTGGCTTATGCCGGCGGGCCACACGGCCGTACCAGCCGCAACGGCCGTGACCTGGCCCTGCAACACATCTCATTTCAGGTAGAAAGCGGGCAGCGCGTGGCTATCGTTGGCCCCAATGGCGCCGGCAAAAGTACGCTGCTGCATCTGGCTGCCGGCACCATCCAGCCCACCAGCGGGCAGGTGCAGATATTTGGCGCCGTGCCGGGCAAACATATTTGCATCGCCTATGTGCCGCAGCGCAGCCAGATTGACTGGTCATTCCCGGTGACGGCGGCGGACGTGGTGATGATGGGGCGCGCCGGGCAAATTGGGCTGCTGCGACGGCCGTCACGCCAGGATAAACAGGTGGTTGAGGAAAGTCTGGCGCGGGTAAACGCCCTGCCCCTGGCGCACAAACAAATTGGCGAGTTATCCGGCGGGCAGCAGCAGCGCATTTTTATCGCCCGCGCCCTGGCCCAGGAGGCCGAGCTGCTGCTGCTGGACGAACCATTAACCGGGCTAGATATGCCCAGCCAGGAAACCATCTTCGCCATTATGGAATCATTACGGCCCGATGGAGTGACGATACTGATGGCCACCCACGATCTGACCCTGGCGGCTGAACATTTCGATCAGATCATGCTGTTGAATCGGGAAGTGGTGGCGTTTGGGCAGCCTACGGCCGTGCTCACCCCCGAAAACCTCTTACATGCCTACGGTGGGCGCATGTCCGTCTTTATGCAAACGGTGACCCCAACAGCACTCCTACAAGAGCAACCTCATGGTCATTGAGTGGCTTTTACAACCGTTGCAATACGCCTTTATTGTGCGGGCGCTGCTGGCGGCGATGATGGTAGGCATCGTCTGCCCCATCATCGGCGTTTACATTGTGCTGCGTGGCATGGCCTTTTTAGGAGACGCCCTGGCACATATCATTTTGCCAGGGGTCGTGGTTGCTTATCTGCTTGGTTGGCCGCTGGCATTGGGGGCGCTGATCATGGGGACGGTGGCCGCCGTCGGCATTGGCGCCCTCACCGAACGGCGGGTACTGAAAGAAGACACCGCCATTGGCGTCATTCTGGCCGGTCTGTTTGCCTTAGGTGTGGCCTTACTGTCGGCTACCGGCAATTATGCCGTTGACCTGACCCACTTTCTCTTTGGCAATTTACTGGGCGTGACGCCGACCGATTTGCGCGTCACCTTTTTATTGGCAACCTTTGTGCTGCTGACGATTGCCTTGTTTTTCAAGGAGTTTATGGTCATTTCGTTTGACCCGATGCTGGCGATTACACTGCGGCTACCGGAACGCTTTTTGCGTTACCTGCTGCTGATATTGATTGCCGTGACCATCGTCATTTCGTTACAGGTGGTGGGGGTTGCCTTAATGTTGGCCATGTTGGTGACGCCGGCCGCCACTGCTTCACTGCTGACGCGCCGCCTGCACTCCATGATGGTCTGGGCCATGAGTATTGGCGTCTTTTCCGGCTTCACCGGCGTGTATCTCTCGTTTTATCTGGATATTGCTTCTGGCCCGGCGGTGGTGTTGGTGGCAACGGCCGTGTTCATCCTTGCCTTTCTCTTTGCCCCCCACCGGGGGATGGTCTGGCAACGCGGATGAGTGGAAGTCCGAAGCCTCACAAAAACCAGAGATTGAGTGAAAATGACAAACGAACGACACAACCTGTTTGCAGAACGCTTACACCAACACGGCTATCGGCTGACCCCGGCGCGGCAGGCAGTCATTGCTACCCTGCTGGCTACCGGCGGCCATCTCAGCGCCGACACGCTGGCGGAAGCGGTGCATGAAACGGCGCCCCAGGTCGGGCGCATGACCGTTTACCGCACGCTTGATTTGTTGAGCCAGGTGGGGTTGGTGCGCCCGGTATACCAGGGCACCGGTGCGGCGCACTATGTGTTGATAGACAGCGGCCACCATCATCACCTGGTGTGCGCCGGGTGTGACACCGTGATTGAATTTGATGACTGTGTGGTGGCGGAGATTGAACGGGTGGTGGCGGAACGCTTTCAGTTTGAGGTGTGGGGGCACCTGGTGGAGTTTTACGGCCGTTGCGCCAACTGCCGTGAGCCGTGAAACGTAATCCGTAATCCGTCGGTTGACGGATTACGGATTACGAATGACGAGTTACTGTCTGATGGGCAGTGTCGTAATAGGCACACCCAAAGCTACAAATTGAGCCTGAATCCACCCCTCTTGACCATTGCTCAAAACCACATAAACCCAGGTGTTGTCGGCCGTGCGGCCTGTAGCCGTTACTGCCAGACCAGAATAGACGGTGCCAGTGACCTGGCAGGTCAGGTTCGGGCAGGCGCGCAAACTGGCCGTGTTGCCGGGATTCACCGGTGGCTGGGCTACCGGGGGCGCCGGCGCTATGGGCTGACCGGGCACCGGGCCGGCCAATGACGGCAGCAGCCCAACGTTCAACCCTGTGCTGATATAACCGGCATTAACCCATCCTTCTTGGCCATCGCTGGCGCGGATGTACAACCAGGCGTTATCGCTGGTGCGGCCTAACAGGGTAGCCGCCGAGCCATAGGAGGCGACGGTAACAACGCTGCCGCTGACGCCGGGTGTGCTGCGCACGTTCAGGTTGCCCGCTACCACGGTGCCGGTGCCACTCTGGGAAGTAATCGGCAGATTGGTGAGGCTGGAGGTAGTGACCAGGTAACGGCCGTTAACCCACCCTTGCACGTTATCGGCTTTGGCAATCTGAACCCAGGTGGTGTCCAGATTACGTCCCAACAACCAGACCAGTTGACCGCTGTCTACGGTGGTCACGCGCACATACCCCACACCAGGGCCAGAACGCATATTGAGCGAACCGGTATTGATGGTGGCGGTATTGGGTACGGCCGTGGGGCCAACCGGCGTTGGCGTCGCCGTCGCCCCTACCGGCGTAGAGGTGGGGATGCCGGGAACTGGTGTGGATACGGAGCTATCTACCACCGGCAGCGACGTAACGACGACGCTAGGGGTGATGTACCGGGCATTCACCCAACCACGCACCGCTGCGGCCGTCTGGATGTATAACCAGGTGGCATCCCCATTGCGGCCCAGCAGCGTCACCACATCGCCAAAATAAACGGCGGCGATGACGTTATACTGCACGCCAGGGCCAGAACGCACATTCAACGCGCCGGTGTTCACGATGCCGGTGGCATTGGCCAGGCTGATAGGCGTGGGAGTGGCCGTGGCGGTGCCGGGAAGGGGGGTAACGGTGGGCACAGGGGTGGTGCTGACGGCCGTCAGGTCAAACAAATTGATGGTATAGGTGAGTACCTGGGGCCGCATCCATCCCAAAATGTTATTTGGTGTACGCACAAAAACCCAACTGGCGTCTGCGTTGCGCCCGACTAGCGTCACCACTTGATTCAACGAGACCACGTCCACAATGGTCGCCTGAGCGTCGGCATTGGCATGGACGGTGGCCGAATTGGCATTGACAATGGCGGGGGCTGTGAGTTGGGCCGGGGTATCATAGGCCAACACCTGGCTGGTCAGCAGCAGGCCTGCCAACAGCAGAAGGGCGATGATCCCTAATTTACCAGAAGATAATTTTGTTCTCATATCTTGAACCTCCTTCAGAGAGCAAGATGACATAAAATCACTTTACATAGTATAGACTAAAAGCAGGTATTTCTGCAAGTGGAGATTATGTAAAAGAAAATCAGTACAACTCGCAAATCATTTTGGCAGTCGCTATAATCCCCCTTCCAGAATTGGAGATTGGAGATTAGGAGATTCAGAGGTTGGGAGATGGTGATCCCCAATCTTTCAACCCCCTGCGTAATCTCAACAACAATCAGGAGCAACTTATGGAAATTAAACCACGCATCCTCATTGCTAAACCAGGGCTAGACGGCCATGATCGTGGCGCAAAAGTGGTGGCGCGCGCGCTGCGGGATGCGGGCATGGAAGTCATTTACACCGGGCTGCGCCAGACGCCAGAGATGATTGTGGAGTCGGCGCTGCAAGAAGATGCGGACGCCATTGGCCTGAGCATTCTCTCCGGGGCGCACCTGCCGCTGGTGGAACGCATTATGGAACTGCTGACCGAAAATGAGATGGACGATGTGCCCGTTTTTCTAGGCGGTATCATTCCCCCTGATGATATACCCACCCTACAAAGCATGGGCGTTGCCGGTATTTTTGGGCCTGGCGCCAGTACCCAGGAGATTGTCCACTTTATCAACGATACACTGGCGGCGGCGCAAGGAGATCGGGCGGCGTGAATGAGTTGATTGCGGGCGTGTTAGACGGCCGTACTCGCGCCCTTGCCCGCCTGCTCACTCTGGTAGAAAACAGCGAAACGGCCGCAGAAACGGCCGTGACCGCCCTCTATCCCCACACCGGACAGGCACACATCATCGGCGTTACCGGTCCCCCCGGTTCCGGCAAAAGCACCCTGGTGAACGAAATTGCCAAACGGCTGCGCCAGCAAGAGCAGCGGGTAGGTATTATTGCCGTTGACCCCAGCAGTCCTTTTACCGGCGGCGCGCTGTTAGGTGACCGGGTGCGGATGCGTGACCTGGCCGGGGACAGCGGCGTTTTTATACGCAGCATGGCCTCGCGGGGCAGCCTGGGCGGGCTGGCGCAGGCGGCCTGGGCGGCCATTAAGGTGTTAGATGCTGCTGGCTATGAGAAAATTTTGGTAGAAACGGTGGGCGCGGGGCAGGCCGAGGTGGACATTGCCCGCGCCGCCCACACCACGCTGGTGGTGGAAGCGCCGGGCATGGGCGATGACGTGCAGGCGTTTAAGGCCGGCATTCTGGAGATTGCCGATATTTTGGTGGTGAACAAGGCCGACCGCCCCGGCAGTGAACGGGTGGTGCGGTCGTTGGAGTTGATGCTGCATTTGGGGCCGATGGGGGGCACGCGGCATCACGGCCGTGTCCTGAACGCCCCCACCCCTGCCGCTAATGGCTCGTCGGCGGGCTGGCAAATTCCGGTGCTGCCCACAGCCGCCAGCGAAGGGAAAGGGATTGCAGAATTGGTGGGCCAGGTGGAGCAGCATCTAGCCTATTTGCAGACGAGCGGTGAATGGCAGCAGCGTGAGCAAGAACGCTGCCGCCATGAATTGCGCCAGCTTTTGCAGATGCGGCTGCTGGCCCGGTGGGACACGGCCGTTTCCCAGAGTGAACAGGATGCGCTGGTAACGGCCGTTGCCGCCAGAGAAATTGACCCATATACGGCCGTGCGGGAAATTTATAACGAACTGTATGCGAGAGATTAACGATTGATCATTTCAATCTCTAATCTCCATTCCCAGAGAATTTATGAGCGACATGGTAGCCTACGGGAGCATTAAGCTTTTTGCCGGAACCGGCAATCCCGCATTAGCCCAGAAAATTGCGGCGTATTTGAATGTGCCGTTGAGCAATTGGGACATCATTCAATTTCCCAATGAGAATTTGTTTGTGAAACTGCATGGCAGTGTGCGTGGGCAGGATGTGTTCATCATTCAAAGTCACAGCCGCCCCATTCACCAGAACATCATGGAGATGCTCATTGCCATTGATTGTGTGAAGCGGGATTCGGCCGGCCGGGTAACCGTTGTCATTCCCTACATGGCTTATGCCCAAAGCGACAAAAAAGACCAGCCGCGTGTGCCCATTTCCGCCCGCCTGTTGGCCGATATGATTGAAGTCGCCGGGGCCGACCGCTGGATTACCATTGATTTGCACGCCGAACAAATCCAGGGTTTTTACAAGATTCCCGGTGATTCTTTAACCGCCTTCCATATTCTCACCGACTATTTCCAGGCCAAAAAGTTGGATGGCGTGGTGGTGACGCCTGATCTGGGTTTTGCCAAACGTGGACGCAATTTTGCGGCTACGCTGGATTTGCCGTTGGCGTTTGTGGAAAAGCGGCGCGCCGGCAATGAAACAGGGCGTGAGGCGCTCAGCCTGATCGGCAGTGTGCAAAATAAAGATGTGATTATTGTGGATGATCTGGTAGATACGGCCGGTTCCATGCAAGAGGCGGTGCAACTGGTGAAATCTTGTGGCGCTAAAGATGTTTACATCACCTTTACCCACGCCGTTTTGTCTGACCCGGCCATAGAACGCTTTCGCCAGATGCCGGTGAAAGAGATTGTGACCACCGACACCCTGCCCATTCCGCCCGAAAAAAAGCTGCCAAATATGACCGTCCTCACCGTTGCCAAATTGTTGGGAGAGGTCATCATCCGCTCGCACGAAGGGCGCAGCGTGGGCGAATTGTTTAACGAGTAAGTGGTTGGTGTTCGTCAGGTATGGCGCACTTCCAAAGTGCGTCACACCGGGCTGGTATAATATAAAACTTACGAAACAGGGCTACCCTTTGCCCAATTTCTGGTTAAACTCAGGCGATTCTATTGCAAAGCTGAGACTGGAGACTAGAGATTGGAGATTCGTTCAATCTCTAATCTCCAATCTCCTACAGGCTACTTAATTCGCTATTCTTTCTTGGGAAGATAACAATGTTCAAAAAACTGGTCTCAAAAGTTGTGGGCGACCCCAACAAAAAAATCATTGCCAATTTGCAGCCGTTGGTCACGGCCGTGAACAATCTGGAACCACAAATGCAGGCGCTCACCGACGAGCAACTGCGCGAAAAAACCGAGGAACTGCGGCGGCGTCACCTGGAAGAGGGCGAATCGCTGGACGAACTGATGCCCGAAGCCTTTGCCCTGGTGCGCGAAGCCTCCACGCGCACCACTGGCCTGCGCCACTACGACGTGCAGATCATGGGCGGGGCGCTGCTGCATCGCGGCGAAGTGGTGGAAATGCGCACCGGTGAAGGCAAGACCCTGGTCGGCACGCTGCCTCTCTTCCTGAATGCCCTCACCGGGCGCGGTGTGCATCTGGTGACGGTGAACGATTACCTGGCGCGGCGTGACGGCGGCTGGATGGGCAAAATTTTCCATACCCTCGGCCTCACCGTCGGCTGCATTGGCCCGCTGCAATTCTCGGCCCTTTATGACCCTGATTATGTAAACCCTGGCGCGGAACTGGAAGATGAACGGCTGGTTCACTGGCGACCCTGCACCCGCAAACAGGCCTATCTGGCCGACATCACCTACGGCATCAGCAGCGAATTTGGCTTTGACTACCTGCGCGACAACATGGTCACTGTGCGCGAAAAACTGGTGCAGCGTGACCTGGTATACGCCATTATTGACGAAGTAGACAACGTGCTGATTGACGAAGCGCGCACACCGCTCATCATTTCCGGCCCCGCCGACCGCTCCGGACAAGATTACGCCCGTTTTGCCGAATACGTGCGCGGGCTGAAGCGGAACACGGCCGAGGAAGACGCCGAACCCAACGGCCATTATGACCTGGACGAAAAGAGCCGCACCGTCAGCCTGACGGAGTTGGGCATCGCCGAAATCGAAAGGCGCATCCCCGAACTGGACACGGAAGCCGGCGACAATCTGTATGACCCCCGCTTTTTTCACCTGACCTATTATCTGGATAACGCCCTGAAAGCGCAGTATTTGTTCAAACGAGACGTGCAGTACGTGGTTAATGAGGGGCAGGTGATCATCGTGGATGATTTCACCGGGCGTCTGATGCCGGGCCGCCGTTATTCCGAAGGGCTGCACGAAGCGATTGAAGCCAAAGAAGGGGTGACGATCATGCGGGAAACGGTGACGGTAGCCACCATCACCCTGCAAAATTACTTCCGCCTGTATGAAAAACTGGCCGGTATGACCGGTACGGCGCTCACCGACGCGGAAGAGTTTGACAAGATTTATGAATTGGGCGTTACGCCGCTGCCAACCAACGTGCAATACATTGTGGATACGGGGGCGATGGGGCTGCTGGAACAAAAAGAGAAAATAGAAAGCGGTGAGCGCATTGCCTACGCCGACCCGCAAACAAAAAAACCGATCTTTTTCAAACGCCTCGATTTTCCGGATCAGATTTACGGCAATGAAGCGGCCAAAGACAAGGCTATTATCAATGAAGTCAAGCGGTACCGGGAAGCGGGCCGACCGATCCTGGTAGGCACGACCTCGGTGGAACATTCGGAAACGATCCACAAAATGCTGGAGCGAGAGCGTATTCCACACACCGTCTTGAACGCCAAGATACATCAGTCAGAGGCGCTAATCGTGGCGCAGGCCGGCCGCAAAGGGGCCGTGACCATCTCCACCAACATGGCCGGGCGTGGTACGGACATCTTGTTGGGCGGCAACCCCGAAGGGCTGGCGGCGGAGATGATGGAGAATGATTTGTTCTCACGGCCGTTGCTCAACCAACTCGCTTTCAAATTGCTGGACGAAGGCGAAGAAACCGCCCGCGAGATGGCGCGCAAACACAGCAAACTGTCTGAAAATTTGGTGGACTGGCTGCTGGCCGTCAAACACGAAATGGACGAGGCGTTGGCCGAAATCGAGCGCGTCCAGGTCATGGGATTCCTCTCGCAGCAACTACGCCAGACGTATGAGATTGATTACGACAATTTGATGAAAGTGCTGCGCTGGGTAAACAGCGGTTTTCTGGGCGAAGCCCGCGAATATCTGGAAGAGATTGGCGTGGACGTGGCCCTGGTGGAAGACGCTACCCGCCAGGCCGATATGTACGGCCGTTACCAGCGCGTTCATGCGGACAATGGATTGGCGGCCCAATTCCTGGCCGAAATTGTCTTTGACAAACATTACAACGCCCGCGCCGCCATCATCCGGGCCATCATG
The DNA here is from genome assembly GCA_019637635.1 of Anaerolineae bacterium. Lineage (GTDB taxonomy): Bacteria > Chloroflexota > Anaerolineae > Promineifilales > Promineifilaceae > CAADGU01. The sequence continues at coordinate 73,959 of JAHBVI010000014.1, read as the reverse complement.
GCCGGCGACCGCGCCGAGGCGGAAAAGATTGTGGCCGAAATTCCGGGCATGCCCGCCGATCTGGTCGCGCGGGTTGAAGAAACGCAGCGCCAGACCAAAAAAGAACGGGAGGAGGTGTGGCAGTTGGGCGGGCTGCACGTCATTGGCTCCGAGCGGCACGAATCGCGGCGCATTGACAATCAGCTGCGTGGCCGCGCCGCCCGCCAGGGCGACCCCGGCTCTTCCCGCTTCTTCCTGTCGCTGGAAGATGAACTGATGCGCCGGTTTGGCGGCGAGCGGCTGAAAAGCTGGATGAACAAGGGGGTGCTGTCCAACCTGCCAGAGGATATGCCCCTGGAATTTGGCGTGTTAGACCGGATGATCGAAAGCGCCCAGGAGCGGGTGGAAGGGTACAACTTCGACATGCGCAAAAACATCGTCGAGTACGACGATGTGATGAACCGGCAGCGCCAGGCCATTTACAACGAACGGCGCACCATCTTGCTGTCTGATGGCGCGGATTATGATGAGAAGATCAATGATGCTTTTGCCAAATCTATTGCCGAACTGGTGGAAAACTACGTCACCAATTATGAGCAGTATTGCCGGGGCGAAATTGAGCGCATCATCTCCGATTTCAGCACAGACGCGACGGATCAGGTGCATCTCACGGCCGTCATTGCCCGCCTGCGTGGTTTGCTGCCCGGTATTGTAAATCTGGACCGCAACGAACTGGCGGCCCTTAGCCCGGCTAAACTGAACACCCGGTTGATGGAACTGGTCTACGACAACGCCGAAAACGGGCACAACCTGTACCAGCTTTTCCAGGCGATGAACCGCTTTTTGCCACTTTTCCCACCTGTGCCCAACCTGGGGGCGCTGGCGCTGCGCAAAACGGGGCAGCAGCAGGCGCGCGAAAACACTCGCCGCGCTTATCTGGAACTGGTGGAAACGTTCTTCAATGAATTTGTGACCGAACAGGTGGAACTGGAACCGGCGGAACGAGAGCGGATATGGGACACGGCCGTTACCGACCTCACCACCGCCTTCAACCAGTTCAACGTGGAAGGTCTCAACGCCAACAACGCCCCCAATCGCCAGCAGCGCTTCAAACAAAACGCCGACAAAGCGTTACACAAACTGCTGATGGAAACCATCGCCGCCATGGACGCGGAACAACTAGAAATTGCCCTGGTGGAATATGTGCATAGCCAGCAAGACAAATGGCGCAAACACATTGGCGAACAGGAATACCGCAACTACCAGCGCACCCTGCTGCTGAGCGCCATTGACCGCGAGTGGCGCGATTACCTGACCGCTGCCGACGACCTGCGCCGCGAAATTGGCCTGGAAGCCCTTGGCCAGCGCGACCCCAAAGTCATCTACAAAATTCGCTCCGCAGAAATGTTCCAGGATATGCGCCACAATATCGAAAAGGATATTGCCGACCGCTTCTTCCGGGATATTGCCCAACATCAGGCCTTTGTGCAGCAGCAAGAAGCAGAACAGCGTTACCAGGAACAGGCGCGGGACGCCGGTTTTGCTGTAGTCAAGCGTGAAGGGGGCAAAGGGGTGGAACTGCGCCGCGACGTGCCCAAAGTAGGGCGCAACGATCCCTGTCCCTGTGGCAGCGGCAAGAAGTATAAAAATTGCCACATGCGCCATGAACAGGCGGGCCAGGCAGCCCCCGCCGGGCAAAAACAACCGGCAAAATCCGGCGCTGGCGGCAAAGCACGCCGATAATGTGTTACAATCGGGTCATGTTAGCCTGGCGACCTGATTCTTTTTGGATTTAAGATCAAAAGCAGCACAATTTGTCATGTGCTGCTTTTTCTTTTCGGCCTCACTATCTTTTTACGGCACTTTCACCAGGCCAGATTGACGGCACTTACAAAACATGGAATGATTCGCCTGCAAGGCAAAGCCTGACAGGTTTTTGGAAACCTGTCAGGTCTATCAACTAAACGATAATTCCTATTTGACTCATGCTCACTCCCTTACATAATACGGATTTGATTATGCCGGACTTGACCACTCACTTCATTGCTCTCAAGGAGCTGCGCTACGATTTGCAGCGCGTCCATACGGTCGCGGCGCTGTTGGATGTGGCCGCCTCCTTTGCCCGGAAATATCTGGATATTGAACAGGTGGATGTGGTGGAAACGGCCGTTTCCCCAGCCCCTACCGAAGAGGCCACCTTCCCCATCGGCCAGTCTGGCTACCGGCTGTTTGTTCCCGCCCATGCGCTGAACGAAAATACCAGAGAACTGGCGGCCATTGCCGCCCTGATGATGGCCAGCGCCCCTTGTTTTCACTCCAACGCCCAAATTGAAACGATTTACCGCATCACGGAAGGGGCACGGCCGTTACAACCCCTGGCCCAGGCATTAACCGAAATCCATCAGCAACTCATTCACATTTACCAACCGGATGCCAGTTTTATTGCCCTGGTGGAACCACAAACAGATACGATTGAATTTGCTACGGCCGTAGAAAACGGGCAGAAATTGAGCCTGCATCCCATATCATTGCTCGACCAATCGCACCTGACGGCCTGGGTGATTGAGAACAACATGCCCTTTCTCACGGCCGACTGGCAGAGCGCCACCCAGCCGGCGCCCACCCTGCCAGGGCATTTCCTGCCGCGATCCGTGTTGTGCCTGCCCCTGCGACAAGAAGCTGAGGTGCTAGGCGCGCTTTGTCTGCAAAGCGCCACCGCCGGCCGTTATACGGCTGACGATTTGCAGGTACTCACGGCCGTCACCGCCGACATCGCCACCATCGTGCAAAACATCCGCCAATACACCCTGACCCAGGAATTGGTAGACAAAGGCACACAGGATTACCAGACGGCCGTGGCCCTGCGCCAGGCCATTGCCATCATCAGCACCTCATTGGAAAAAGATGTCGTCGTGGAACGGCTGCTGCTGGCATTGGGCAACGTTGTCACCTACAACAATGCCTTCGTCTTCCTTTGGCAAGACAAGACCCTCAAATATGCCGCCAGCCGCGACTTTTATGATCGCCCCATTCGCCTGACCCCGGCCCAAATTGAAGCCATCTGGCGAGACGCCCTGCTCATCAAAGAAATCCATACACACAAAGAAATTATCCGCATAGATGACGTGCGTGAAGACGACCGCTGGCAGCCCTACCCCGAAGGCAGCAAAATCCGTTCCTGGATGGCCACCCCCTTACTCTCCGGCGGCCAACTGCAAGGCATCCTTGTTTTTGATAGCCACGAGGTGAATGCCTTTAACGGCCGTGCCGAATGGCTGACCTCCACCTTAGCCGCTCATGCCGCCGTGGCCATCCAAAACGCCAGCCTCTACCAGCAAACCCAACAGCAGCTTGCCGAATTAGGCACCCTGTACCAGGCCAGCGCCACCATGACCGCAAACCTGGACCAGGATTTCGTCCTCCAAACCGTTGTTTCTGAAATGGTGCGCGCCTTACAGGTAGATAGCTGCACCATCTTTGTCTGGGACAAAGATCAGCAAAGTTTGCACCCGGCTGCTCACAAAAACCAATTCCAATTTGACGATCAAACGGACAACCCGTCCCATTTGGGGTTAAGCCAGATTAACAACCTGGAATCCTACAACATTGTGCAGCGGGTTTTAGATACGCAGGAGCTGAGCAGCCTGCGCATAGATGAAGCCTGGACGGAAGAAGACCTCACGTTGCTGCGCGAAGCCAAACTGCGGTCACTGCTGCTGGTGCCGCTGGTCAGGCGCAGCAACATATTTGGCCTGCTGGCCCTGGGCGAAATGACCAAACCTCGCAGTTACAGCCCGGCAGAACTGCGGCTGGCCCAAAATCTGGCCGGGCAGGCAGCCGTCGCCATTGAGCATGCCCACCTGTTTGGCCAGGCCAACCGGCGTATTGCCGAGTTATCCACCTTCCACCGCATCGTGTTGCAGCTAAACTCGCCCCTGCGTCTGAACGCAGTGTTAGACGCCATCAGCGAAGCTGCCCTCAGGCTCATCGAAGCCAACAATCTACACATTTACCTCTATGATGCTGAGACCCAGGAGTTTTCCCTCTCGTCGGCGCTGTGGCGCGATGGCAGCCGCAAACCGGCCGTAGCCAAACCACGCGCCTCTGGCGAAGGGCTAACCGCCACCGTCGTCCGCGAAGGCCATCCCATTGTCATCAACGACGCCGCCAGCCACCCGTTTTTCCAAACGCCCCAGGCCAAATCATGGGGCATCAGCGCCATTGCCGGCTTCCCCCTCAAATTTGGCGATGAGGTCATTGGCGCTTTTACCACCACCTACAAAGAGCCGCATGTCTTTAGCGAGGAGGAGATGCTGCTGCTTAATTTGTTGGCGGAACATGCGGCTGTAGCCGTGCGTAATGCCGGTCTCTACGCCGATTCACAGCGCCGCCTGCGGGATATGTCTGCGCTGGTGGAGATGGCCAAACACGTCACCGGTAATTTACATTTGGAATCGGTTTTGCAGACGACTGTACAAAGCCTGCGCCGCCTGCTCAATGCCCGTGCCAGCACCATTACCATGCTGACAGAAGACAGGACGGAGTTGACGGTGAAAGCGGCCGATGGGGTGGAACCGGAGTTTATGCACGCCCACATGAAGCTGGAAGGCAGCGTTTCCGGCAAGGTGATCAAAGAAGGTAAACTGGTATATACCCGTGATGCGCACCGAGACCCGGAATTCCTCTTTTTTGACCTGGTGGTGCGTAGTTTGCTGGCAGTGCCGCTGGTGATTCGGGATGAACCGGTCGGCACGCTGACGGTGGACAGCGACCAACCAAATGCGTTCTCGGATTCAGACAAACAATTGATGACGATTGCCGCCGCCCAGGTGAGTGTGGCTATTGCCAATGCCCGCTTATTTGAAGAATTAGAAAAGCGGGCGCAAGAGTTGGCGGTGGCCTATGAAGAATTGAAGGAAAGCGACCGGCTGAAGGATGAATTGGTACAGAATGTGTCCCATGAACTGCGCACACCTTTGACGTTTGTGAAGGGGTATGTGGATTTGTTGATGGATGGCGACCGGGGGCTGCTGACGCCGGAGCAGCAAGAATATCTGCAAATTGTGTCTGATAAGACGGATGACATTACGCGCATTATTGAGGATATTATCACGCTGCAACGAATTGATGCCGGCAACTTACAGTTGGAAACAGTGGCGATGGTGGATTTGCTGCACACGGCCGTTGCCGGACACAGTATGGTTGCCGAAAAGAAAGGTCTCACCGTGCGCATGGCCCCCACCCAGGTTCAGGGAATCGTTAACATTGATAAAGGGCGTGTTAACCAGGTGATTGACAATTTGATCGGCAATGCGATTAAATTTAGTCCGAATGGCGGCGTCATTACCGTTAGCCTGATAGAACAAGATGACGTGGTATGCGTTTCGGTGGCGGATCAGGGTATCGGCATGGCCACGGACAAACACCAGCGCATCTTTGAACGGTTTTATCAGATTGATGGCTCGTCGCGGCGGCGTTTTGGCGGTACCGGCATTGGCCTGGCCATTGTGAAGCGGATCATTGACGCCCATCATGGTAAGATTTGGGTGGAAAGTGAACTCAACAAAGGAAGTTCTTTCCTGTTTACATTACCAAAAGCGCAAGCAGATGTAGCCGAGGGATAACAGGTAATCAATCTGTTATCCTTCCTCTTAGCCTATCTGCCGTACCTGGGATAGGAAACCAGTGTCAGATAAAAGTTATCAAGTTGGTTTAACCACGATTCAAGATTTGCCCAAGATTGACCTGCACCGCCATCTGGAAGGTTCTTTACGCCTGCAAACGCTGTATGAAATTGCGTTGGAGTATAACCTGGGGCTGCCGGTGAAGAGTCTGGATCAGCTACGGCCGTATGTGCAAGTCACCGACGACCCCGCTCACCACGAAGCGTTCCTGCGCAAATTTGAGGTGCTGCGCCATTTCTACCGCTCGCCGGAAACCATTTATCGGTTGGCCTACGAAGCCGTCGCCGATGCCGCCGCCGACAACATCAAATATCTGGAACTGCGTTTTAGCCCTCAGGCGCTCTCCCGTGTGCGTGGCTTTAGTTTGGGGGATGTGACGGATTGGGTGACAACGGCCGTGCAACAAGCCAGCCACGATTATGATATTGACGTCGGCCTCATCATCACCCTGGTACGCCACGATCCCATCTCCCAGGCGCGCGAAGTGGCCGACGTCGCCTTCGACCGGTTTGGCAAAGGCATTGTGGGCCTGGATTTAGCCGGGAATGAAGTCAAATTCCCTTCCACCCCTTTCACCCCCCTGTTCAAAGAAGCCAAAGAAGTGGGCCTGGGCATCACCATCCATGCCGGTGAATGGGCCAGCGCCTATGGTGTGCGCGAAGCCATCGAAGAACTGTACGCCGACCGCATCGGGCACGGCATCCGCGCTATTGAAAATTCACGCATTCTGCGCCTGGTACGCGAACGCCAGGTTGCCCTGGAAGTGTGCCTGACCAGCAACCTGCAAACTGGCGTCGTCCACAGTCTGGCCCACCACCCACTCAGCGACATGCTGGATTTGGGCATCAAAGCCACGCTGAATACAGATGACCCCGCCGTCAGTAACGTCACCCTGACAGATGAATACGAAATCGCTTTGCAGACATTGCAGGTAAGCTACCCCCTCTTGCGCCAGATGGTGCTGAATGCAGCCCAGGCGGCCTTTTTGCCCGAAGAAGAACGAGACACACTCATTGCCCGGTTTGAACAATGGCTGCCCCCCGCTTTTAGCGATAACGGCCACGAGCCGTTTCCGTAAACCGTGAACCGTAAACCGTGAACCGAAGCCCGATTACCGATTACCGATTACGGATTACGGATTACGCCCCCACTACCCCGCTTCCCATTCCTTAATGGCTTTTTTGATCAAAATCTGAATCCGTTGATCATCAATTTCGCTGGGGCGTTGGTACCGTTTGCCGTCCACGTCAATTTGCAGCCCACCGGCGGGATGTTGCACCAGATGGATGGAACGGTCCGATAACGCCGGGTCGGCTTCCACATATTGCTGCAAGATGCGGTCTATTTGTTCCACCGGGTTCAGCGCCGAGGAAGGGGCGGCGCTCACATGGCTTATGCCGGACAGGCCGCTAATCCTTTTCTTTTCAGCTTTCAGGGCATCACGGGATGCTTCCAGGCTGGCTAAAAACCGGGCTTGCTGTTCCGATAATGATTCGTCGCTTTGGGTTCTACTGTCGCTAGTGGTAATGGGCGGCGCCAGCCCTTCATCTACCAATGTTTGATAACCGCCGCTAAAAGCCATCAGTTCACCAACGGCCGTCAGCAAAAACCGCTTCACCTTTTCCTCGCTCACCTCGGCGATATTCTCATACCGTTTCCCCCGGAACTCCACCACCAGTTTACCCATTGGTGGTACTCGTAATACGCGCATGACTTCGACTTCTTTCTTCATAGCATCTCCTCGTATAAAGTAATCCACAGTGTGCGCGGATTAAACCTGACAATGCGGGCAAAAATGGGTGCTGCGCCCGCCCAACACCATGCGCCGTATTGGTGTACCACACTGCCAACAAGGCTGCCCGGTACGCCGAAAAACGGCCACTGCATTTTGCATATCCCCTTTGCTGCCATCTGGTTTTACATAAAGATCAATGCTGGCGCCCTCACGATCAATGCCTAAACGCAATGATTTTTGTATGGCCGCGTACAGGGCGGCTACGTCGTCCGGCGTCAGTGAATCGGCTGCGCGCTGCGGGTGCAGGTGGGCATAAAACAACGATTCATCAGCATAGATATTGCCAATGCCGGCTATCACTGTCTGGTCGAGCAAAAGGGGTTTCAAAATGCGGCTACGGCCGTGCAGCCTTTCTGCTAATCGTTCCACCGTAAAATCCGCCGCCAACGGCTCTGGCCCCAGCCCACCCAACACCTGCTCCGGCTGCCGCACCAGATAGACCCGGCCAAATTTGCGCTGATCCCAAAAACGCAGTTCCTGCCCGTTATCCAACCCAAAGGTTGTATGCACGTGTTTATCGGCCGGTTCATCCCGCGCCACTACCAGCAATCGGCCGGACATTTTCAGGTGGATGATCAATGTTTCGTCGTCATCCAGGGAAAAAACCAGATATTTGGCGCGGCGATTGATGGCCGTGATGGTACGACCGTGCAGCCGCATTTGCATCTCCGGCAGCGTGGGTGTAGCCACATGCTTCGGCCAATTATTTTGCACATACGTCATGGTGCGGTTCACCAGGTACGGCCGTAACGCCCGCACCGTTGTCTCTACTTCTGGTAACTCCGGCATATCTCACCCATCAAATCCCATCATGGCCCTGATTATATCGCAATCATTTCCCCCCCTCTATACTTTTGACATCTCTCACGCTTCTGATCTAAAATCCGTTTCATCAAGAAACTGCTTGCACCCGCCATACCATTACCGTTCGTTCAAATGGTGAGAGATGTATCCTGAAGATCGCGTTTTGGTCACATATATACCCAAACCATCCGATTTTGCCATTCTGCAAGAGCAGGGCTGGTACCGCATTCCCCAAGACCACGCCCCCAAAGGGTTATTCGCCGAGTATTATGCTTTTTATTTTGGGCGGCGCTTTGGGGACAACAAATGGTCCATACGTTACTACGCGCCCCGCTTGGGGCACGAACTGGTCACACGGCGCAGCCTGTTCCCAGAGGAAGGGGATCACCCCCAGGCCGACGCCTGGTATTACAAAGTGCAGCTTGGCCCCTTGCAATTGTTAGAGCGCCCCATTGTCAGCTTACAATGGCGGCGTATCACTTTCATTCACACCACCTGGGATCGTTTTATGGATGCGACAGAAATAAATGACCTGTTTGTGGAGGGGGGAAATTACGTAGATCGGCTGTATGCCACGTTACGGGATGGCGAGACGCCTGCCGATCAGGAATATAAAACAGACTCTTTGTAGGCGTGCGCTGCCGGATTACGGCCGTAGCCAGCCAACACGCCGCATGACCATTTTCCTATGCTCCCTACCGGTATCTTCAGCAAAAGAGCAAAATAGTAATCCTATTCTTAACCAAACTTCTGTAAAAATGCACCGACACCTAAACCCTTGGGGTACATTACAAAATGGCGATTCACAACGATTAGATGTATGCAGAATCTTTGTTAATACCCGCCACCGGGAAGTTATACATGTACTTGCATAGTATCGTTAGTGATATTGACGACTACCTGCCAAAGGCGCCTTATGTTCGGGAAGGGGGCAGCCTCTTGATGATGGTCGGTTTGCCCGGTACAGGCAAATCATCAGTCGTCGAAAAATTACAAAAAAGAGTCCCCTGCGTGGTTGTCAGCACCGACAACATTCGCCTCCTCATGCGCAACAAACCCACCTATACGGCCGCAGAAATGATGCTGGTCTATGAGGTGTGTTACTCCATCATTGAAGCCCGCCTCAAACAAGGCCAGCGGGTGGTGTTTGACGCCTCCAATTATCTGGCCGCGCGCCGAGAGCATCTCAAAAAAGTGGCGCAGCGGGCCGGCGCCCCCGTGGCCGTCTGTTACGTTCAGGCCGGGCAAGATGTGATCCGGGAACGGTTGCAGCAGCGCAACAGTGGCAATCGCCGCGAAACTGACTTGTCAGATGCCGACTGGTCTGTGTATAAATGGATGGTTGAAGCCCAAGAACCCGTTGTGGGCGAACACCTCATTGTAGATACCAGCAGCACACCGGCTGACTTACTGGCCGATGAGCTGTACCGTTACTGGGTAAATTGTGAAAAAGCCGCTGCAAGCGACCCTGATATACAATCCTCTAGCTGGGCCCGCCAACTTAGCCGCGCCGATAGCCTTAGTGGCTGACCTGTGGCAGGCGCATGGTTGGCAGGTTACAACCCAGGCTACCAATGCCCCCGGTCATGCTACTATCCTGGCCCAACAAGCCGCGCAAGACGGCCGTCAGCTTGTGTTAGCGGCCGGCGGCGACGGTACGCTGGGGGAAGTGGCCAACGGCCTGGCCGATACCGACACCATCCTGGCGCCCCTGCCCATCGGCACCGCCAACTCCTTCGCCCGCGAACTGCACATGCCCCTGCCCAACCGGATAGAAAAACACAAACTACTGGCCGCCGCCGAGACGTTGTTGGCCGGCCGGGTGCAGTATATGGATATGGGCTGGCTGGAAGATGAACAGGGTCACGGCCGTAACTGGTTGCTCTGGGCTGGCACCGGCGTAGACGGCTATCTGGTTGACCGGGTGGAACCCCGCCCCCGCTGGTCAAAACGCCTCGGTCGCCTGGGATACTACATCCAAAGCCTGGCGGCCGCCCCCTATGTGCCTACCATGAACGGCGTCGTTGAAGTAGATGGCGTGCAGTATACAGACCACTTTATATTGGTCTTGATCAGCAACTGCCGCCTGTACGCCGGGGGTCAAATCGTCCTTAGCCCGGACGCCCGGCTGGATGACGGACAGGTAGAAGTGTGGTTGTTTCGGGGCGAGGGGCTGGCCGACACCCTCCAATTTCTATACGAAGCCAAATTTGAACGGCACCATCACCATCCCCACATCACGCGGGTGAACGGCCGTACCATCACCATTCACGCCACTCCCCCCGCTGCCTGCCAGACCGACGGCGACAAAGCAGGCTACACCCCGCTCCACTTCTCCGTTAAAACCCGCGCCCTCCGCCTCCTGGCCCCCGCCACCGCCCCCGCTGACCTGTTTTCTCTGCCCGGCGAGGCGCTGCCTGGTTGTTAGTAATCCGTAATCCGTAATCCGTAATCCGTAAACGGATTACGGCTCACTCGTCACGCATCATCCGCATCACCACAAAACTGGCAACCGTCTCCATCCCCGGTGTTTGGGCAATGGCCTCCTGCTGCGGCGGCGTCAGGTGGCGAGCGCCGGGCATCATCTGGATGAGCCAGGATAGGGAAAAGGCATCCAGTTGCAGTGGAAAACTCACAGTCTGAGCCGGTTGCGCCACAAACAAACCGGCAAACTGCGCCGTAATATGCGCCCCTTTTTCCGGCTGAATACCCATCAAAACAAACCGGTCACGCAAGGATTGTAAATGGTCGGGGGCGGGAATAACGATGAGCAGCAGGCCGCCAGGAGCCAGCAACCGGGCAAATTCGGCCGGATGGCGGGGAGCAAACAAATTCAACAGCACATGAACGGATTGATCGGCAAAAGGGAGTGGCTCATTCACGTCGGCCACCAGGTAACGGCCGTGCCCACCCCCACCCTTCGCCGCCAGCCGCACGGCCGTTTTGGCAACATCCACACCAAACAGCGCCGTTGGCTGCCCGGCCAACCGCGCCGCCAGCCGCCGCAGGTAATACCCCTCGCCACAACCCATATCTACGATCACCGGAGCCGGTAGGGTGGCTACGGCCGTAACCACTATCTCATTGATCACCTCTGACAGCGGCTCATAAAACCCCCGCGCCAGAAATTCTCGCCGCGCCCGCAGCATCTCCGGTGTATCGCCCACCGTTTCCGGCAGTTTCTTGTGGCGGCGCAGCAGGTTGGCGTACCCTTCGCGGGCCACGTCAAACGAGTGACCCGCCGGGCAGCGCCACACCTGCCCGTAATCACCCAACGGCCGCGCGCACACCGGGCAGATTAACGGCCGTATCCATTCGCCGGTCATGTTCTGATCCTACCTTCGGCGTGATGCGTGACGAGTGATGCGTGACCAACCAATCACTCGTCACTCATCACTCGTCACTCGTCACTCGTCACTCGTCACGTTCTTAATGATGCCGGCTCACCGATTCCCGGATAACCAGTTCCGTTTCAAAGAGTGGCAGATCGGGGGGAACGCCTTTGATCAGTTGCAGCAAGGTTGCCGCCGCTGCCCGCCCCATCTCCTCTGCCGGTTGGCGCATGGTGGTCAGCGGTGGGGTCATAAAAGCCGAATCCGGCTGATCATCAAAGCCCACCAGCGACACATCATCCGGCACGCGAAGTCCGCGCCGGTAGAGCGCCAGCCGCGCCCCAAACGCCATCTGGTCATTGGCGCAAAAAATGGCGGAAAACGGCCGTCCGCGCAGCAGCAGCATCTCCGTGGCCATCATGCCCGACTGGCGGCGGAAATTCCCCTCAATCACCAGGTCAGGATGCGGCTCAATGCCCACATCCAGCAGCGCCTGCCGGTAGCCGTGCAACCGCTGCGCGGCGTCTTCATGCGCCAAAATCCCGGTGATATGCACAATATCGCGGTGCCCCAAATCAATCAGATAGCGAGTAACGGCATACGCCGCCTGCACATTGTCCACGTTGAGGCAATGGTCACGCAGCGCCGCCACTTCCCGCCCCACGATAATCAATGGCGTGTGCCGCGCCGTTTCTACCAACATCGCTTCCGGGCAGTAGCCACCAATGAGGATCAGCCCATCCACCCGCCTGTCCAGGAAGGTTTCAATCGCACGTTGCTCCGTTTCCGGCTGCCAACGGCCGTCGGCAAAAAGCGGCGAATAGGGAGTCTCCTCCAACCCCAACAAGACGCCGCGCATGATCACGTCATACACCGGCGAGCCAAAATTTTGCGTCAACACGCCAATACTGAGCGATTGCCCACTGGCTAGACTTTGGGCAAACACATTCGGTTTGTAGTTCAGCGCGGCCATGGCCGCCAACACCGCCTCCCGTTTATCCGCTGCCACCGGAGTGGTCTCATTCAGCACCCGCGAGACGGTGCTTTTTGACACCTGCGCATGAGCAGCAATATCAGCAATGGTAATTTTTTCATTCAGGGACATGCCATACCTCGTGAGGGATTATATCCCGTCAACGGCCGTTTCGTTGACACGAAAATGGAAATATGTTACATTTTCTGAAATCGGTTTCAGAAATAATCTCATTTCTCGACATAACAATGAAATCGGTTTCAAAGAATGTAACAAAGTTCACCCCTTTCGTCAATTATTACCCACGATTGGTTCAATCTTTAGGATTGAACCAATCTATACCTGAAGGAGAAAACCCGATGAAAATCCGCAGATTTTTTACCGTTTTATGCCTGACGGCCGTCGCCCTGCTATCAGGCATTCTGTTATTTAGCCGCCTGACGTTGGCCGCGCCGGCGGAACGTGTTGCCGGTGAAGGGGGCACGGCCGTCGCCCAATCCCCTCACGCCCCCACCGCCATCATCGCCGACTTTGAAGGTGGCGGCCCACCGGACTGGTTCCAATACAACGGCCCCGGCTCTACCGTCTCGCCTGCTTTTATCACCATCGGCGGCAATGGCCTCCTGTCTGTGACCTTCAACGTCACCGACTGGGGCGGCTTTGGCGCGCTGCTGCCCGCCGTTGACTGGAGCAATTACCAGGCCATTACCTTTGAGTTTTATGGGGAGAATTCCGGCCTCACTTATGCTTTTGAACTGCAAGACGGCTCTGACCCGGTAGTCGAGCGGTTCCAGGCCTTTTTCACCGATGACTTCACCGGCAAACAGCAGATCACCTTACCCTTCGCCACCTTTGTGCGCGGCGGCTTCCAGGACCCCGGCGCGCCGGATAACGGCTTCCAACTCACAGACATCGCTGCCTGGGTCTTCCCCCTACCGGCGGGTAACGCCGGTTTCATGCTGGATAATCTGGCCGTTGTGGAAATTATCCCCTTTGCCGATTTTACCGGTGGCGCGCCCGCCGGCTGGTTCCAATACAACGGCCCTGGCTCCACCGTCGCCCCCGATTTTGCCACCATCAGCGATACCGATCCCTATGCCTTGCCCGGCCAGGTAGGCGATAACGGCATCCTCTCCGGCACGTACAACGTCACCGATTGGGGCGGTTTTGGCGCGCTGCTCACCCCGGCCCAAAATTGGAGCGCCCTGGATGGCGTGGCATTGTGGGTATATGGCCAAAACAACGGCGCACCCTACACCGTGGAAATTCAGGACGGTACGCCGGGTAATCCGGTGGCAGAACGATTCCAGGCAGTTGTTACCGATGATTTCAGCGGCTGGCGTTTAATCTCGCTGCCCTTTGCCGACTTTTTCCGGGGTGGTTTCCAGGAGCCAGGCGCACCCGACGATGGGCTGAATCTGGTAGAGATGCGCGCCTGGGCTTTCCCGCTGCCGGCGACCGATGCGTCTATTGTGCTGGATGATCTGGCCGTTTATGGCGATCCCAGCCAGGCAGAATTGGCGGTGGCTTTTGTGCAGACCGGTTTCCAGGTGACGGAGGGGAACACGGCCGTGATCACAGTGACCCTGAACATGACCAGCAGCGAACCGGCGACGGTGGCCTATGAGACGGTGGATGGTACGGCCGTAGCCGGTACCGACTACACCGCCGCCAGCGGCACACTCACCTTCCCGCCAGACACCCTGGCGCAAACCTTCACCGTCACCACGCTGGACAATGGCAGCGCCGATGGCAGCCGTCAGCTAAGTCTGCTCCTGTCCGATCCCGTCAGCGTCACCCTGGGTTACCCGCACCAGACTACCCTGACCATTCTGGACGATGAAGAACCGAATCCGGCCAACACCAAACTGGTGGTAATTGATGATTTTGAACTGACGGAATTGGTAACGGGGACAGATGGTACCGCTGACATCGGCTGGCTTACCTGGAGTGCCCCGGCTGCCAGTTCTGCCATTACCCTGACGCAGGTGGTCAGCAATGGCACGCCGCCACCCGTGCCCGGTTTGGGCATTACCAACACCGTCATGCAGCTAGATACCACCGTTGGCAGCGGCCAGTGGGCCGGTTTCACCCACGCCTTTGAAGACGAAACCGTTACACAATGGTTGACACAGGATTGGAGCCGCTACGTGGGCGTCGCCTTCTGGCTCTATGGCAACAATACCGGCGGCACGCTCTTCATGGACATTCTGGACAACCGCAATCCCGGCTCCACCAGCGATGACGCTGAGCGTTACAGCATTGACATCCCCGATAATTTTAGCGGCTGGCGCTACTTTGAAATCCCCTTCACCCAATTCAACCGCAAAGAGATTGGCAACGGCGCGCCCAATGATGGTTTCACCCTCACCGAAATTCACGGCTATGCCTTTGGCGTCTACGGCTCTGTACCCATGGGGGCGCAAACCAACTTTGTGGATCAGGTGGCAGTCATTGTGCGCACCACCATCATTGATGATTACGAACTGACGGAATTGGTCAGCGGCATGGATGGCACGACCGAAATTGGCTTTGTTACCTGGAACGCGACCGGGGCCAGTTCGGCCATCACCCTGACGCAGGTTGTTACCAATGGCACACCAGAACCCGTTCCCGGTCTGGGCACGCCGAATACCGTGCTGCAACTAGACACCACCGTCGGCAGCGGCCAATGGGCCGGCTTCACCCATGCCTTTGAAGATGAAACAGTGACGCAGTGGACGCCACAAGATTGGAGCACCTATGAGGGCGTTTGTTTCTGGCTCTATGGCAACAATACCGGCGGCACACTTTACCTGGACATCCTGGACAATCGCAATCCTGGCTCCACCAGCGACGACGCCGAACGGTACAGCATGGACATCCCGGATAACTTTAGCGGCTGGCGCTTCTTTGCCATACCCTTCACCGATTTTAACCGCAAGGATATTGGCAACGGCGCGCCCAACGATGGCTTTACGCTGACGGAAGTGCATGGGTATGCCATTGGCGCTTATGGCTCGGTACCTATGGGGGCGCAAACGAACTATGTAGACCAGGTAGCCATTTATGGCAATACCGGCGCCGACACCATGCCCCGTGTGTCGTTTACGGCGGCCAATTTTGCGGTGGCGGAAGGGGACACGGCCGTGATCACCGTCAGCCTCAACATGACCCACACTGAACCCATTACCGTGCCTTACCGCACGGCCGAAAGCCACGCCTCCCCGGTGCATGACTACACACCCACCAGCGGCCTCCTGGTCTTCGCCCCCGGCGAAACCAGCCACACCTTTACCGTGCAAACCCATCACAACGGCAAGGCCAAAGGCGACCAACTGGTGATGTTGATATTGGACAACCCGGTTAACGCCGAACGCGCCTTCCCCTACCGGGCCAGGCTGAACATCGTGGAAACAGACACGGCCGATCTCCACCTGCTGGATGATTTTGAAGGCTTCCACCGCTTCTATGACAACGCCGGTGTGGAACTGACCTTTACCGAAATCCTGGCCGGGTCGGGCATGGCGCTGCCCAATCAGGGACCGTATGAAACGGTGCTAACCATCAACGCCGTCGCCAATCGGGGCGGGGCAACCTATCTCAGCCAGAGTTATGCCGAGGCGCAAGATTGGTCGGCTTATGAAGGGATGAGTGTGTGGGTCTACGGCCGTAACAGCGGCGAAACGCTCACCCTGGAACTGCAAGACAACCGGGCCAACAGCACCGCCACCACCCCGGCAGACGACTGGGTGCTGGTCTGGAGCGACGAGTTTGCGGGCACAGCCGGTATAGTTCCCGACCGCAACGTCTGGCGGCCCGAATTGGGCGATGGCACGCTCAACGGCAACACGGGTTGGGGCAATGGCGAGCTGCAATTTTATACCAACAGCCCAGACAATGCGGCTTTGGATGGCGCGGGCAACCTGGTCATCACTGCCCAAGAGGTGAATACCGCCACCAGCAATCTGGAGTGTTACTACGGCCCCTGCGAATACACCTCGGCGCGGTTGATTACCTCGGAGCGGTTTGAAATGCAGTACGGCCGTGTGGAAGCCCGCTTGCAAGTACCTTATGGGCAGGGTCTCTGGCCCGCCTTCTGGATGTTGGGCAACGATATTGGCACGGTTGGCTGGCCGCAGTCGGGTGAACTGGACATCATGGAAAACATCGGCCGGGAACCGGCGACGGTGCATGGCACCATTCACGGCCCCGGTTACTCCGGCTGCTGTGGCGTGGGTGGCAGCTACACCCTGCCCAGCGGGCAATTGTCTGACGACTTCCACATCTTCGCCGTTGAATGGGAACCGGAAGCCATTCGCTGGTACATTGATGGCATTAACTACTTTACCGCCACCATCAACGACATTCCCGCCGGTACGGAATGGGTCTTTGATCACTCCTTCTTCCTGCTGATGAATGTGGCCGTGGGTGGCGCCTGGCCCGGCTACCCGGACGACACCACCGTTTTTCCGCAGACGATGACGGTGGATTATGTGCGCGTCTACCAGGCAGCGGACACAGCCGAACGGTTTGAAACTTCCTTTGTAGACAACTTCAACGGCTGGCGGCAAATCTTCCTGCCCTTCAGCGACTTCCAACGCAGCGCCAGCCAGCCGGACGGTGCGCCCAATGACGGTCTGACATTAACGGAAGTATGGGGCTACGGCTTCAACCTGCCCGCCACCTTCAGCCAGCCCCTCCACCTGGATCAGGTGCGGCTGGAAACAACCATCATTCCCCCCGATAATACGCGGATTATCTATCTGCCTGTGGTGTTCAAGCCATAAGGGATAGGGAGATTGGAGATTGGAGATTGGTTAATCTCCAATCTCCGTACTGTAACATCTCAACAAATGGAGGTGAGAGGAGTGCGCATCCTCAGATGCGCATCTAAGGATGCGCACTCCGCCACGAGATAGTGAGAAGATACTCCCTACCCTATTTAAATTAACCTGTCATTCCCAACGCAGTCTTCGGAGCGAGGAATCCTCCGCCTCTGCCAGTCGAAAGATTCCTTACCCCCTTTGGCAGCCTTAGGGCAAGCTCTTTCGGGGGTTCGGAATGACAGGCGAAAGTTCACAAATTCCAGAGTCATTTTCCGCCGCCAGAAGCTCTGTCAGTTTTGTTGCTACACTGATAAACCGATGTTTAACCATAAAATGCTCATAAAAATTGAGGGTTTATAGTACCAAAGTACCATGCCCCGAAGGGGACAGTTTGGTGGCAACAGGGCAAATAATGCTATTATGTAAACAAAAGTATTGCCCGTTCTTTAAGTAGTCCATATAATGGCAACGATTTTTATGGGAAGAGGATTTTGGTAGTTTGATTCCGAATATCGCAGGCACCATTACGCCGTGGATTTTAGGCACGTTGTTTGTGCTAATGATACTGGCGTTAGCCATCGTTGTGAAATCGTGGCGCGAGGTGAAAAGTTCACCTTATTACTTCATGCGCCGTCAGGCTGAAAAGAGATTGCAGACCTACTCTTTTGCCAGCCTGTGTCTGGTATTGGCTACGGCCGTAACCGCCGCCGCCACCTTACAAAAACCCCCAGACCAGACCGTTCGTATTGCCATCCTCACCAATGCCAAGCCCGCCAGCAGTGAAATCAAAGCCCTTTTGGATGCCGCGCCTGTGGTCACGGCCGTGACCGGCGAGGATCTCACGCAGCAATCTATTTCCACCGTTATTCAATCATTTGGGGAAGCCAACGCCGCCTTATTACAATCTGTTCTGACTTTGCCCAAAGAGTATGACCAGGTTCAGCCAACAGTTGACCTGAACGACGACACCTTCTTAACTTCCCTGATATTTTCCACCCAAATTGACGACGACTACAAAGCCATCAACCCCAACAATGTTTTTTCTGTGGGGCGTTATACGCTGTTTGCCACGTTTGATTATGAGGGGATGGCGGATGGCATGGCCTGGTCGTGGGTCTGGCGGCATGAAGGTGAGGTGGTGGAAGGCGGCAATGAACTGTGGAATTACGGCAAGGATGGCCCCGGTTACATCTATCTCAACCCGGAACAGGGTTTCCGCGCCGGTAAATACTCGTTGGAAGTTTGGGTAAACGGCGAATTGTTTACCCGCGCCGACATTACGATGACCGGTTCGGCGCTGTCAGCCGGTAACTAATACGGTCAGTAAGCAGTATGTAGTGAGCAGTGAATGGTGGCCCGGCGTAAGCCGGGTTTTTTGTTGGCATCGTGGCGCTACCGCTTCAGAAGCCCACGGCCGTACCCCACAAACTGCCGCATCTCCTTCAACCTTAATCCCCAACAGGCCAGCAAATAAACCACGCCGCCCACCAGCCCACCAATAATCGCTTGCGCCCACAGGGACGCTGTCGCCATTTGCTGCAAGACGCCCCACATGATAAGCGCCATAAACAGTGCTGCTGCCGTCATGCGCCAGAGACCATCGAGCAGAACACGGCCGTGAATCCCCCCCAACCGCCGCCGCAGCAGCCACAACAGCAGACATACCTCTAAAATGTTAGACAGGCTAAAACCTAACGTCAGGCCACCTAATGGTTCCCAACCCTGCTGCGGAAAGACGGTAAACGCCAGCCACCAACTCAGCAGCCACATCACCACAATTTGCGCGCCACCGGCCAATACCGGCGTCAATGTGTCGCTTAGGGCATAAAAGGCGCGGGCCACCACTTCCAACGCCGTCAGCGCCACCAGCCCAATACCAAAAAAGAGCAGCGCCCACATCACCAGGGCGCTGCCTTCGGGCGTCACCGCGCCACGTTCAAACAGCAGCACCACCAGCGGCTCGCGCAGCAGCATCACCAACACGGAAGCGGGCAGCCCCAAAAACAGCACAATGCGCAGCGAATCGGCCAAAATCTGGCGCAGTCCGGCCAACGCCTGCCGCGCTGCCAGCGCGGCCATGGTGGGGAAGGCAGCGATGCCCAATGCCTGCCCAATAATGCCCTGTGGCAGCAAAATGATGCGCGAGGCGGTGATGAGCGCCGGGTAACTGCCCAGGGTCATCAGGTCGGTCAGGTAGACAAAGAGGAATTTATTGATCTCGCTAAAGGAGAGGCCGAGGACGCGAGGGGCCATCAGTTTGAGTACCTGGAGGACGCCGGGATCGTGCAGGGTGAACACGGCCGTGTACCCCCCACCCTTCTGCCTTAATCCCGGCAACTGCACCAGCAGATGCCCCACCGCCCCGGCTACCGTACCCAGGGCCAGACCAATCGCCGGGCTCGTCTCGCTAACCAACGGCCAGGCCAGCCCACCGGCAATAATGCCGAGGTTGTAGATGGTGGGCGCTAAAGCGGGCAGGAGAAAATGCTGCCGGGCATTGAGCGCGCCCATGATGACCCCGCTGACGCCAAAGATGATGGGCGACAGCAGCATGATACGCATGAGCAGCACCGTCAGCGGCAAAATTTCCGGGTACTGCTGGATTTGTTCCCCGGCGAAAAAGCGGACGACCTGGGGAGCAAAGAGGGCCATGAGCAGGCACACGGCCGTCATCACCACCAGTACCAAGTTGATTATGGCCGAAAAGAGCCGCCAGCCGCCGGGCGCATCGTCCCGTTCAAAATAGGCGGTGAAGGTGGGGATAAAGGCCGCGCCAATAGCGCCGCCCGCCAGGATGAGGAAGATGGCTTCGGGGAAACGGTTGGCAATTTCAAAGGCGGTGGCGACGGGGGTGTCAATGCCCAGCAGGGCGCGCACCACCACTTCACGCAGCAGCCCCACCACCCGCGCCAACAGTACCAGCGCCCCCACCAATCCGGCGGCGCGTAAAACCTGGGTACGGCCGTTGGATACGGCCGTTTCTTTTTCAGTTACAGACATGGGCGGGAATTATACGCGATGGCGGAGAATAAGCAGGTGGGTGAGTGAGGTGGTACGGCCGTGTCAGGGCATCGGGTGGCGAAGTGGCAAGTTGACAGCGATCTTCTTTATGTGATATGGTTAAGCCATCCACATGGAGGTAAAACAAGATGTCTAAACAATCATCTGTAGCCATCCAACGCAAAGTGACCGTGACCCTACCCGAAGAACTGTTAGCCCAGCTTGATGCCCGTATCCCCTCACGTCAGCGCAGTAGTTTTATTGCGGCGGCCATAGAGACACAATTGGCGCTCGCCGAGCAGGAGGCCGCCCTGGAAGAAGCAGCAGGGGCGTGGACCGATGGAAATCATCCGGACATGATGAGCGAAACGGATATAGATGCCTGGCTGCGCGATTTACGTCACACCTGGGTGGGAGGTAATGGTGGGTAAGTATTTACTGGATACAGGAATGGTACTGCGCCATTTGCGCGGAAACAGGCGCACGGTGAGCCTATTGCGTCATCTGGCGCGCACGGAAAGACTGTGCATTTCCGTCGTGACACGCCTGGAAGTTTTTGCCGGGATGCACGAAGATGAGCAATATACAACACAAAAACTTTTGTCCCGGTTTTTGACTTACAATCTGGATGCTGCCATTGCGGATCGATCAGGCGAATTGGTGCGTCAAAGGCGCAGCCAGGATCAAATGTTGAGCATTCCCGATGCGATCATTGCGGCAACGGCCGTGCAGCACAATCTCACACTCATTACCTTGAATCAGAAGGACTTTGCGGGAGCGCCAGGGTTAAGTTTGTATCCGCTAACGGAGATTTTCTAAAACAGGTTCATTTGGGCAACGGCCGTCACGCGGCGATGTCCATATAATTCACCCCACACCTGCTCACCCAATCACGGGCAATACGGCCGTGCCCCATCCCCCGCCCCTGTGGTAAAATCCGCCAGCTTTGTGAAGGAGACAATTTGAATAGCAACCAAACCTTCATAATTCATCCTTCATAATTCATAATTCTCAAAGGAGTAACTTTATGGCGATCATGCGCATTGAAAACATCGCCCAACACGTTGGGCAGCAAGTCACCATTCAAGGCTGGCTCTACAACAGCACCCACAAAGGCAAGCTCATCTTCCTGCGGCTGCGCGACGGCAGCGGCATGACCCAGGGCGTCGCCTTCCGCCCCGAAGTCGGCGACGAGCTTTTTGAGAAGCTCAAACAACTGGGGCAGGAAAGCTCCCTCATCGTCACCGGCCTGGTGCGCGAAAACGAACGCGCCCCCGGCGTGCCCAAAGGGTACGAGATCGGCATCGAGCAAGTCACCGTCTTGCAAGAAACGCACGACTACCCTATCACCCCCAAAGAGCATGGCGTGGAATTTTTAATGGACAACCGCCACCTGTGGCTGCGTTCCAGCCAGCAATGGGCGATCATGCGCATCCGCACCACCATCAAACGGGCCATCATTGACTTCCTGGATAACGAAGGCTTCCTCAACATAGACACCCCCATCATCACCCCCTCCGCCGCCGAAGGCACCAGCACCCTGTTTGAAGTGGACTACTTCGAAGAACAGGCGTATCTGGCGCAAACGGGGCAGCTTTACAATGAAGCCAACATTGGCGCCTTTGGCCGGGTCTACTGTTTTGGCCCCACCTTCCGCGCCGAAAAGTCCAAAACCCGCCGCCACCTGGCCGAATTCTGGATGGTGGAGCCGGAGATCGCCTTCTGTGACCTGGATGATTTGATGGCCTTTGAAGAACGCTTCGTGGAATACATTGTGCAAACCACCCTGGCCAAACGCGCCCCGGAACTGGAACTGCTGGAACGGGACACCACCGCCCTGGCCAACATCAGGGCGCCCTTCCCGCGCATCAGCTACGACGAAGCGAGTGCCCGCATCCACGCCATCCGCGACGCCACCGACGACCCGGAATTAAAAGAACTGCTGCAAATTGAGTGGGGAGACGATTTTGGCTCGCCGCATGAGACAGAACTGACCAAACAGTTTGACCGGCCCGTGTTTGTGTATGGCTACCCCACGCAGGTGAAGGCGTTTTACATGGAGCCGTGGCCCGGCCGGCCGGAGGTGTGCAAGAGCGTAGACCTGCTGGCCCCGGAAGGGTACGGCGAAATCATCGGCGGCAGCGAGCGCATGAGCAGCCCGGAACTGCTGGTGGCGGCCATTGAACGGCACGAACTGCCATTAGAGCATTACCGCTGGTATGTGGATTTGCGCAAATACGGCAGCGTGCCCCACAGCGGGTTTGGCCTGGGGTTGGAGCGCACGGTAGCCTGGATTTGTGGCATTGAGCACATCCGCCAGACCAGCCCCTTCCCGCGCACCTTGAACCGGATGAATCCCTAAAGAGGAGATTGGGAGATTGGGAGACTGGGAGATTGAGAGATTACTAATCTCCCAATCTCCAATCTCTAATCTCTATGGCTTCAATATCGCCGGCAGGTAAACGCCGTAGCCAATGAAAATGTTAACGGTGGCAGTACCGGTGACGCCGTAGCTGTCGCGGGCGGTGAGGGTGACGAGGTGGGGGCCGGGCAGCAGCGCGGTAATGGGCAGGGTCGTGCCAATACCCAGTTCACCCTGAACGTCGCTTGACCATTCCAGCGATCCTTCGCTTAAATCTCCATCTTCCAGGTCGGTGGCCCCACCCTGGAAGACAACCAGCGCGCCAGGCCGGAAAATCTGGTTGGGCAGGGGTTCCATGATGTAGACCAGCGGCACCTTGTTGGGGATGGTGATGGCGTGGTCGGTTTCGTCGTAGCCAATGTTGACGCCATCAGTCGCTACTACGCGGAAACGGCCGTCGCTCGTCCCCGCCAGACTATCCACCAACACGTCAAACGAGGTCGCTACCAGTTCCGCCGCCAATAAATCCCAATTGACGCCGCCATCATGGCTATAAAAGACAGAAAAAGTGGCCGTATCGCCGTCGGCGTCGCTAAATGTCCAGTTAATGGTCTGTGTGCTGCCTGCTGGCCAGGTGGTCTGCGCCAATGGGCTGGTGATGGTAACGGTGGGGGCGTTATTGCTGACAGCCTGTGAATCCAATACCGTTGTGTTATGCAGCAATACTACCTGTGTTGTGCCCGCCACCCAGGGCATCACAAACGAGACATCCGCACGCGGCGCCGGTTCCGGCGGGAAGGGTGGGTCGCCATCTTGTGGATTGGTGGGGCCGGGATGATAGCTGGCCGCATGGGGATCATATTCACTTTCAAAATCAACATAGAAACTTTCGCTATGCAGGGCATTGCCGGCCGCATCACGCAATTCTATCCGATATTCCCCGGCGGGCAGCAGATAGGAGATACCGCCGGTAATGCGATACAGTTCACCCAATTCGCCGGGCTGGTTGGGGTTGTAATCGGGGGAGGCCGGATTGTAAACGGTGGCGTTCACCACCAGGGACTCCAGGCTTTGGGTGGTGCGCCAGACCTTGACGTTAGTGTCTATCTCCCCTGCTTTGCGCTGCGCCAGCAGCGTCAATTCGCCAAACATATAGTTCCAGGTATAGGGCGAAATCCACCCTTCCCGTGAGCCACCCGCCGGGCAGTAGCTCATCAGATCATGGGTATTGGACGGATTGTAGATTTTGCCGGTGATGGTGTTGAAGCCAAACTCCTGAATGCTGGCGTTGGCATAGGGGAAGGGTGAGGTGCTGTCATTCGAGCCGCAGTCGCCGGGCACGTTGGTGTGTTTCACGTCGTAATCATGCACCAGTTCATGGCCGAAGATGAGGGCGCCGCCGCCGGGGCTGTCGGTGCTGGTGCCGGGGCTGTCGGTGCCAATGCCCACTACCCCCAGGCCACCGGCATGGGGATAAACGGGCATGTCGGCGTGGCCACCGCTGTAACCATCGTTGGGCGCCCAACCGTACACATGATCAGCGCCGGTGAAGGCGCCGCTGCCAAACAACCAGGCAAAGGCATTCTCCATAATCCAGCGGGCATTCAAATTTTGGATCAGGGCGTGCTGCCCATCGCCGGTAGAAAGCGTGGTTGTCCAGTTGAGATAACCGCTTTTGATCTTGTACTTAATGCCATTATTGCGGATGGGTAACATCTGCTCGAACCAGTCGGCCGCGCCGCCGTTGACGGCCCAACCCCCGGCGTATTGCGTCCCGCCGTAGCCGGAGGGGTGGTAACGCAGCCGCTGGCCGACAATATCCAGCGAGCGGCCCCGTTCAAACGTGCGGGTGATATAACCGGCTGCCGGGAAGCGGTTGTTTGTTTCATTCAGTTCAGGGATGGTGTTATTCGGGTCTACGATGGCATAAAAATCAATAACCACGTCATTGGAGAAGTTGGGGATGAAAAAGACGTTGGCGCTGTCTGTTTTGGATTGGTCTACGGCCGTGGTCGCTTTGCCGGTGACGTTGGCGGTATACCAGACGTTGTTGGCGCGGATGTAGAGGCGCACCGGCACGTTGTTCATGCTGCTGAGGCCGCTGATCTTGAGATAAATGCGGGCGGTGCTGTTCTTGCGCGTCACCATCCGCAGGGAGTTATCCGGGCAGCCGGCCAACCCTTTGCTGGTATCAAAACATTGGATACCCTGGGTGAGTTCAATGCCGTGTATGGAAAGATCAAATGGTATGGCCGGGGGAATAATGGGCAGGGGTTGGACGGGAAAATAAGGTACGGCGTAAATGGGAGATATTGCCGTCGCCGTTGGCCCAGGCGTGGGTGTATTGGTGGGAATGGGCGTCCAGGTGGGCAGCGGCGTGCGCGTGGGTGTGGGCGTGGCGCAGCCGGGAGTTTCTAGTTGCGCTTCCGCCCAGGTGTGCGGCTGGTCAAAATACGTATTGGAAGGCCAGCCATAATCGTCGCCCACACCGTTGAGCCAGTGGTGGTACACGGCAATGCCAAAACGCTGCCCACAATGGCGCGTCAACATCTCCACCGGAATGCTAAACTCCGCCGACTCCTGCTGACCCTGGACAATGTTTGTATCCGCCAGCCAGCCGACAAAGGGGACAGGCACGTAGCCATCGGGCACGCCGGTACCGGCATAACTGCTGTTGTCCCCGGTCAGCACGTCGGCTTGAAAGGCATAATCGTCGCGCTCGGCGTACTGCTCCTTGCCATTATCGCTGTCAATGTACACCCGGAAGAAGCGTTCATTGTAGCTCCCGGCAATACCGGTCACACAGACGTACAACTGACTGCCATCATGCTGCATCCGAATAAGGCCCTGCGGGCCGCCCGCGCCATAGTTATAAAAGAGGCGGTTGGCGTTGCCATATTCATCACCGGCGCATTGGCCGTCTGTGATGGGGATAGTCTGACTGTAGGGAATGTTTTCCACCCCGCCAGACGCAGCCTGTTCCGGCCAGTTGAACAGGAAATAGCCGATGCCAACGGCAACGGTACTGAAAACAACCAGTAATAAATGTAAGGGATGGGTAATCAGGGGTTTCATTGGACCTCCACGTAAAGAGCGCCAGCCACACCAGGGGTAATGGCGGCATACAAAAAAGGGGATACCAGACGGAGTGCCATGTATGGTGCTTTGTCACTTACCGATACTGCCTTACAATACGGCCGTTCAACGCAGCAACCTGATACAGACGAGGATGAATGTGCGAGTTGATGCGGGCATTATAGGCATTTTGGCAGGGTAATTCAACGGGTACAGATGATTGAGTCCAAAACCAACCGGCATTTCTGGCAACTGGTGATGTTGGTTATGATTCTGGGGGCCACGGCCGTGCTGCTAATTCTGTTTGTGGATGTAGCCGCCGTTTACCAGGAATTGCGCCGCGCCCGACCGGTTTATATGCTGGCCTCGTCGCTGTTTTTGTTGGCCGGGCTGGCCTGTTTTGCTTTCCGCTGGCGTTTTTTGCTGCAAAACAAACCTGGTTTCTGGCGCACCTTTCACGCCTGCAACATCGGCCATGCCGGTAATATCTTGCTGCCGGGGCGGGTGGGTGAACCGGCGCGCATTGTGGTGATGGGGCAAGACGAAACCGTCTCTTACACGGAAGCGACTTCCAGTTTTGTGGTGGAGCGGTTGTTTGAGCAGATGATGCGGCTGCTGGCATTGGCTACGGCCGTGACCCTCGGCAGCGGCATCAAACCCACGCCCGGCGCTATGGTCGGGGGCATCCTGTTTCTGGCGATCATGTTTAGCCTCATCTTCTGGCTGGTGCGCCGCCGGGAACGCACCGTGCGCTGGGGCACGGCCGTGCTGCGCAAACTGCCGCGTGTCACCCCCGAAAAAGCAGATCATTGGCTCAATGACCTGCTGGACAATCTGCAATATGTTTCCTCTCTGTCCCACACCGCGCAAACCATCGGCTGGTCGTTCTTGAGTTGGTTTTGTTTCTGGGCGTTTTTTTATGTGGTGCTCCTGGCGCTAGGCGACCGGATTCCGGCGGCGGATCGGCTGCCCATTTCCATTGGCGCGCTGGCCCTCTCGCCGCCATCAGCCGCCACCCAGCCGGGTTTGTTTCATGGCTCGTTGATCATTCCGCTCACGGCCGTCGGCTTCGACCGCAACATCCTCACCGCCTACGCCGTCCTCCTGCACGCCATTGAAATGTTCTGGATTATCCTGCTGGCAATCGTGGGGTTGTGGTGGACGGGGGTGTCGGTGACGGCCGTTGGCCGTAAACCGTAAGCCGTGATGCGTAATCCGTAATCGGATCACGCTTCACGCCTCACGGCAAATCCGTCTCCCCCATCAACCAGCGATCTACTTCCCGCGCTGCGCCGCGCCCTTCATTGATCACTCATACCACGTGACTCTGCCCGCGCCGGGCATCGCCGCTGCGAAGATGCTTGCGACTTGTACAATCGTAATTACAGTATATACTTTCTAAAATCAAATGACAGGTGCATCATGTTAGAAGCAAAACTAATAAAAATTGGTAATTCTCAAGGCATCCGCCTGCCGAAAAGGATTATCTCCAAATATGGGTTGGGAAACTCCGTTCTACTGGAAGAGACGGAAAATGGGGTTTTGATAGTTGCCGCTAAAAGCGAAAAACTTAGCTGGGAAGATACCTATAAAGCCATGGCTAACGCGGAGCAAGATGAGTGGACAGATTGGCAAAATATGGATGCGGATGAGGAAACGCATCTATGATCGTCAAGAGATACAGTATCTATTTAGCCAACCTTGACCCCACTATTGGCTCTGAAATCAGGAAAACCCGGCCTGTTGTCATCGTCAGCGACGATGCCATGAATAAATATCTGGAAACTGTCGTCGCCTGCCCCTTAACCACCCAATTGCATCCAGAATGGCGCAGCCGAATTCAAACCACCTGTGAAGGCAAACCTGCCGAAATTGCTGTTGACCAAATTCGTACCCTCTCCAAATTGCGCTTAATCAAAAAGTTAGACAAGCTCTCCCCCACTGACATTACCCTTTTACGTCAACTCATTACTGAGATGTATGGTGAGTGATAGGTTGCTCCCCTACGGCAGATCCGTCTCCCCCATCAACCAGCGATCTACTTCCCGCGCTGCGCCGCGCCCTTCATTGATCGCCCACACCACCAGGCTTTGTCCGCGCCGGGCATCGCCGGCCGCAAAGACGCCAGGCACATTGGTGTGGAACGTGCCGTAGGCGGCCTTTGCATTGCTCCGTTCATCCGCATCCACACTTAGTTGCGCCAGCACGCCCCCCTCCGGCCCCAGGAAACCCATCGCCAGCAGCACCAACTGCGCCGGCCAGATGCGTTCCGTGCCCGGTATTTCCACCAGCTTCGGCCCATTGCCGTTGCTTTCCCAGCGCACATTGACCGTTTCTACTGCTTGCAAATTTCCCTGTTCATCGCCGACGAACCGTTTGGTGAGGATATTGAATTCGCGGGGATCACGGCCGTACACGGCCGTCGCCTCTTCCTGCCCATAATCCTGCTTAAACACCCGTGGCCACTGCGGCCAGGGATTGTCCGCCAATCGTTCGTCCGGCGGCCGTTCCATAATCTCAAACTGCGTCAGGCTGGCGCAGTTATGCCGCAGCGCCGTGGCCACACAGTCCGTGCCCGTGTCCCCGCCGCCAATGACGATGACGTCTTTGCCCTCGGCGGAGATGAAGGGAGATTGGAGATTGGAGATTGGAGATTGCCCAATCTCCAATCTCCAATCTCCAATCTCTAATAACTGCTTCGTATTCGGCCCCAAAAAATCCATCGCAAAATGAATCCCCGGCAATTCGCGGCCCGGAACGGGCAAATCGCGGGGTTTGGTGGCCCCGGTGCAGAGGACAATGGCGTCAAACTCGTGGCGCAGGTGGACGGCGGGCATGTCCCGGCCAATTTCCGTATTGGGCACAAACCGAATCCCGGCGGCGGCCATCAAATCAATGCGCCGCTGCACCAGGCTCTTTTCCAGCTTCATGTTGGGGATGCCATACATCAACAGCCCGCCAATGCGGTCGGCGCGCTCGTACACCGTTACCTCGTGCCCCACCAGGTTCAACTGGTCGGCGCAGGCCAGCCCCGCCGGGCCGGAACCGATGACGGCCACCTTCTTGCCGGTGCGTTTGCGCGGCATGTTGGGCGTCACCCACCCTTCCTCATACGCCTTTTCGATGATGGCGTATTCGATGCTTTTGATGGTCACGGCCGGTTCAGAGATGCCCAATGTACAGGCGGCTTCACAGGGGGCAGGACAGACCAGCCCGGTGAATTCGGGGAAATTATTCGTCTTCGTCAGCCGGTCATATGCCTCATGCCACAGGCCGCGATACACCAGGTCGTTCCATTCGGGGATGAGATTGTTGATAGGGCAGCCGGAGGTCATGCGGTTGAGGATGCGCCCTTTGTGGCAAAAGGGGATGCCACAATCCATGCAGCGCGCCGCCTGCGTTTGCAGCCGTTCATCGGGCAGGTGCAGGTGGATGGATTGCCAGTCGCGTAGCCGTTCCAGCGGTTCCCGATCTGCTCCCACCTCCCGTGGGAATTCTAAAAAGCCTGTTGGTTTTGCCATGTTTTGAAGAGAGATTAGAGATTGGAGATTAGAGATTGGAGATTGAGCTAATCTCCAATCTCTAATCTCCAATCTCCAATCCCATTTATGCTAATACTTTGTTACCCTGACTCTGCCGAAAAGCAGCTATAGCCAGTTCTTCGCCGGAGAGGGCGCTGGTGGTTTGCACCTCGGCGGCCGCTTCCAGCACGGTTTTGTAGTCGCGGGGCATCACCTTGACGAACATGGGCAGCGTCTCTTCCCAGCGGGCCAAAATATCCCAGGCGCGTTTGCTGTCGGTGTATTGGGCGTGGCCGAGAATGAGGTTATAGAGGGTTTCAATGTCGCCGTTGGTGACCGGTTCCAGGTCTACCATTTCCGGGTTGCAGCGTTGGTCAAAACGGCCGTCGCCATCCCACACATACGCCACCCCGCCAGACATGCCGGCGGCAAAGTTGCGCCCCGTCTGGCCTAATACAACCACACGACCCCCGGTCATATATTCACAGCCATGGTCGCCCACGCCTTCGACAACGGCCGTGACCCCTGAATTGCGCACACAGAACCGCTCCCCCGCCATGCCGTTGATATACGCCTGCCCATCCGTCGCCCCGTAAAAGGCCACGTTGCCGACGATGATGTTATCTTCAGGCAGGAAGGTGGCGGCGGCGGGCGGCGTGACAATGATCTTGCCGCCGGACAACCCTTTGCCCAGGTAATCATTGGCATCCCCTTCCAACTGCAAGGTCATGCCTTTGGGTACAAAGGCGCCAAAACTTTGCCCGGCAGAACCGACAAAACGGAGCGAGATGCTGTCGGCGGGCAGGCCGTTGGCCCCCTGCCGCCGGGTAATCGCGCTGCCCACCATTGTGCCCACCGTGCGATGCACGTTGCGAATGGCAAATGTGCCGGAAACCCGTTCACCGTTTTCAATGGCCGGCTGGCAGAAATCGAGCAGCACGGTGGCGTCCAGGGTATCGTCAATGCCGTGTTGTTGCGGGCGTTTACGGCCGTCCGCCTGCAAATGCTCCTTCTCGCCTTCCGGGTTGGGCCGGTAGAGAATGGGCATCAGGTTCAGCCCGCGCAATTTCCAATGGTTAATGGCGTCGCTCACTTCCAGCAAATCGGCGCGCCCCACCAGTTCATCAATGGTACGCACACCCAACTGCGCCATAATCTCGCGCATATCCTGGGCAATAAAGCGCATAAAGTTGATCACATGCTCCGGCTTCCCGGCGAATTTTTTACGCAGTTCGGGATTTTGTGTGGCTACCCCCACCGGGCAGGTATCCAGATGGCAGACGCGCATCATAATGCAGCCCAGCGCCACCAGCGGCGCGGTGGCAAAACCAAACTCCTCCGCCCCCAGCAGCGCGGCGATAATCACGTCCCGCCCTGTTTTGAGTTGGCCGTCCGTTTCCACCACCACCCGGTCGCGCAGACCGTTCATCAGCAACGTCTGGTGCGCTTCGGCCACGCCCAATTCCCAGGGCAGCCCGGCATGTTTGATGCTCGTCTGCGGCGACGCGCCCGTGCCGCCGTCATGTCCACTGATGAGGATGACATCGGCGTGTCCTTTGGCGACTCCGGCGGCAATCGTGCCCACACCTACTTCTGACACCAGCTTGACGTTGATCCGGGCTTGTGGATTGGCGTTTTTCAGGTCAAAAATGAGCTGTGCCAGGTCTTCGATAGAGTAAATGTCATGGTGCGGCGGCGGTGAGATGAGGCCCACGCCGGGGGTGGAGTGGCGTACTTTGGCGATCCAGGGGTACACCTTACGGCCGGGCAACTGCCCGCCTTCACCCGGTTTGGCCCCTTGCGCCATTTTAATTTGAATCTCTTCGGCGCTGACCAGGTATTCGCTGGTGACGCCAAACCGACCGCTGGCCACCTGCTTAATCTTGCTGATGCGGTCATCCTGGAAGCGGGCCGGGTCTTCGCCGCCTTCGCCGGTGTTGGAACGGCCGCCGATGGCGTTCATGGCGCGGGCGAGCGCTTCGTGCGCTTCTTTGCTAATCGAGCCATAAGACATGGCCCCGGACTTAAAGCGGCGGCAGATGGATTCCACCGATTCCACTTCGTCTAGCGGGATGGGTTGGGCGGCGAATTTCAGTTTGAACAGGCCGCGCAGGGTGGCTAACTGCTGTGAATGGTCGTTCACGTCGCGGGCGTAGGCTTTGTAGGCGTCGTAATCGTTGTTGCGCACGGCGTGTTGCAGGCGGTGGATGGTGCTGGGATTGAACAGGTGATGTTCGCCATCTTCGCGCCATTGGTAACGGCCGCCGGGGGGAAGGGCATGTCCGTTCGACGGCCGTTCTGGGAACGCCGCCTTGTGACGCATCTCCACCTCTCTGGCAATCAGGTTCATATCCGCCCCCTGAATCCGGGAGGGCGTGCCGGTGAAGTATTGGTTCACCACCGACTTATGTAAACCCAACGCCTCAAAAATTTGCGCGCCGCGATAGCTCTGGATGGTGGAAATGCCCATCTTGGACATCGTTTTCACCACCCCCTTGCTGATCGCCTTGATGTAATGTTTCACGCCCTCTTTCATCGTCACATCGGTGAGCAGCCCCTTCTCGATGATGTCACTAATCGAGGCATAGGCCAGGTACGGGTTGACGGCGTCCGCGCCGTAACCAAATAACACGGCAAAATGATGCACTTCGCGTGGCTCGCCCGATTCGATGATCAGGCTGACGCGGGTACGCTGCCCGGTGCGGATGAGGTGGTGGTGCAGCCCGGCGGTAGCCAGCAGCGCCGGTATGCCCGCCCGGTAACGGCCGACGTTGCGGTCAGACAGAATGAGCAGATTCGCGCCGGCCGCAATCGCTTCGTCGGCGTGGAAAAAGAGATCGTCCAGCGCCTTTTCCAGACCGGGGCCGCCTTTGTTGGGGTCATACAGGATGGGCAGCGTGGCTGCCTGGAACCCATCTAGTTGGATGTGCTGTAGCTGCGCCAGTTGTTCGTCGGTAAGGATGGGATGGGGCAGGCGGATGCGGCGGCAGTCGGCCGGCCGGGCGTCTAGTAAATTGCCTTCCGCGCCCAGCCAGGTGAGGGTGCTGGTGACAAGTTCTTCGCGGATGGCGTCCAGCGGTGGGTTTGTCACCTGGGCGAATAGCTGCTTGAAGTAGTTGTAGAGCGGCTGCGGTTTGTCGGAAAGGATGGACAGCGGGGTATCGTCGCCCATGGAGCCAATCGCTTCCTGCCCGTCGCGGGCCATGGGGGTCATCAACACACGCAGGTCTTCAAAGGTGTAACCGAACGCCTGCTGCTGTTGAATGAGGGTGGCGTCACTTTGAAAGACATCCGATTTCTCAAAGAAATCGGATGTCTGGTGGCGCAAGTCAGCCAGATCAACGGTGTGTTGATTGATCCAGTCGCGGTAGGGATGCTCTTCGGCCAGGGTGTGTTTCAGTTCTTCGTCGCTAATCAGGCAGCCCTGGGCCGTATCTACCAGCAGCATCCGGCCCGGTTGCAGACGACCTTTGTAGGCCACGTTTTCCGGGGGGATGTCTACCACGCCGGTTTCGGAGGCCATGATGACCAGGCCATCTTTGGTGACGGTGTAGCGCGACGGCCGTAACCCATTCCGATCCAACACCGCCCCCACCACCGTGCCATCGCTAAAGCCGATAGAAGCGGGGCCGTCCCACGGTTCCATCAGGTGGCTGTGGAATTCGTAGAACGCCTTTTTGGCGTCACACATCTCCTCGTTCTTTTCCCAGGGTTCGGGGATCATCATCATCACCGCATGGGGCAGGCTGCGGCCGGTGAGCGCCAGGAATTCCAGGCAGTTATCGAACATGGCCGTGTCGCTGCCGTTGGGATCAATGAGGGGCAGCACTTTAGGCAGGTCGTCGCCGAACGCTTCGGTGGCAAACAACTTTTCCCGCGCCCGCAGCCAGTTCACGTTCCCCTGCACGGTGTTAATCTCGCCGTTGTGGATAACGTAGCGGTACGGGTGGGCGCGTTCCCAACTGGGAAAGGTATTGGTGCTGAAGCGGGAATGCACCAGGGCGATGGCGGAGTGGAAATCGGGGTCGTGCAGGTCAGGGAAGTAACCGCCCAACTGCTCGCCCAGCAGCATCCCTTTGTAAACCAGGGTGCGGCTGGAAAGCGAAGCAAAATAAAACGGTTTGCCTTCAATTTCCCGCTCGGCCCGTTTGCGGATAACAAACAGCTTGCGTTCAAACGCAAGCTGTCCGGTCATGTCATTATTTTTTTGGATAAAAACTTGTTGGATAAATGGTTCCCCGGCCAGGGCGCTGGCCCCTAAGCCTGAATTGTTCGTGGGTACGGCCCGCCACCCCAAAAGCTGCTGCCCTTCTTCGGCCACAATTTGGGCAAAGTGGCGTTGTTGTCGGCGAAGCTGGCGGTCGTTGGGAGAGAGGAAGACCATGCCCACGCCGTATTGCCCCGGTTCGGGGAGGGTAAACCCCTCCTGGGTACAGACCTTTTGTAAAAATTGGTGGGGGATTTGCACCATCATGCCGGCGCCGTCGCCGGTGGTGGCTTCGGCCCCTTTGGCGCCGCGATGGGTGAGATGGTCTACAACGGTGAGGGCTTTTTGCACAATGTCGTGGCAGGCACGGCCGTACACATCCACCACAAAGCCCATGCCACAGGCGTCCCGTTCAAACTGCGGGTCATACAAACCCTGCGCTGCCGGATACCCGACGGCCAAACGTTGCTCGCCTTGCTGGTCAACTTCCTCCGGTTGTTGGTCTTGTAACTCCTTCATTCTTCCTTTCCTCATTCTCCGGCGTCAAAACGCCAACCCTATGTTAACTAATCTTTGGTAAAGAACGGTCTGCGGCCACATCAGGCTGCAGAGACAATACTCACTTATACTTGTGTCCAGTTTAATTTAATTAGTATAAGGGAGGCAGGTAGGGGCGAATACTGTGTATTGTGTACAAAATCACAATCAACAATTTCAACAGTTTTGAAAAATTGACGGCCGTGCCCCCCATCGGATAGACTTAGCAGCGTGTGGCGGTTACGGCCGTGACACCACAATCAAATAATTCGTGAAGGCCAGGACGCCTGCTGTGGAAATGAATTCCTCCCCATTTCTACACCAGGCGTCCTTTTTGTTTTGTTCATCGGTAGACCTGACAGGTTTTCAAAAACCTGTCAGGTCTGAACACAAATTTTAAGGAGAAGAAACAGGATGTTACGCAATATCAGACTGATCAAAATAGGTTCAATGGCATTGGCGCTCGCCGCCTTGTTCGTCCTTTTTAGCGGCCGGGCCTTTGCCCAGGAAGAAGAAGTAGCCGCCGGTACCATCGCCATTCAGATTGACACCATCTGGCTCTTTTTAGGCGCCGTGCTGGTTTTCTGGATGCAGGCCGGTTTTGCCATGGTAGAAAGCGGTTTTTCCCGCGCCAAAAACGCCGCCAACCTGCTGATGAAGAACCTGATGGACTTTTGTATGGCCGCCATCCTCTTTTATGCCGTTGGTTTTGGCCTGATGTATGGCGCAGACAAAGCCGGTCTCATTGGCACCAGCAACTTTTTCCTGTCGGAACTTTCCCTGGGCGCAGAAGCCGGGTATGACTGGACCAACTACCTGTTCCAGTTGATGTTCGCCGGGGCAGCCGCCACCATCGTCTCCGGGGCGGTGGCCGAACGGCTGAAGTTCAAAAGCTACCTCATCTACAGCGCGGTGATGACCGCCCTCATTTACCCCATCTCCGGCCATTGGCTGTGGGGCGGCGGCTGGCTGGCCGAACGGGGGTTTGTGGACTTCGCCGGTTCCACGCTGGTTCATGCCTGTGGTGGGTTTGCGGCGCTGGCGGCGGCCTGGGTGCTTGGCCCGCGCATCGGCAAATACAACAAAGATGGCAGCAGCAACGCCATCCCCGGCCACAGCCTGACGCTGGCGGCGCTGGGCGTCTTTGTCCTGTGGATGGGTTGGTTTGGGTTTAACGCCGGTTCCACGCTGTCCGGCATGAATGCCAGCCTGGGTTACATTGCCGTCACCACCACCACCGCCGCCGCCGCCGCCGCGTTGTCTGCCCTGATCATCAACTGGTTTAAGGCAGGCCATCCGTCCACCGAAATGGCGCTGAACGGCACGCTGGCCGGTCTGGTAGGTATTACCGCCGGTACTGCCAATGTGACGATGGGTGGCGCGATTATTGTCGGTCTGGTCGCTGGCGCCGTGCTGGTCTTTGGCCTGGTTTTTGTAGAGCGGGTGTTGAAGGTAGATGACCCGGTGGGCGCGGTGGCGGTGCATGGTCTGAACGGCATGTGGGGCACCATTGCCGTTGGGCTGTTGGCGGCGCCGGCCGTCGGTGAATTCACCGGCATGGGGCCAATTGCCGGTCTATTTTATGGCGGCGGTTTTGCCCAGTTAGGTGTGCAATTGTTGGGTACGGTAGTCATCTCTCTGTGGGCCTTTGCCACCATGGGGGCGCTGTTTTATGCCATGAAAGTGACCATTGGCGTGCGCGTCTCCGAAAAAGAAGAGATCGAAGGGCTGGACATCTCCGAACATTTCACCACCAGCTACCCGGAATTTGGGCCAACGGCCGTAGGTACGGATGCGCTGGCGGCGGCGGGAGATTGATAGTATGGAGATTGGAGATTAGAGATTAGAGATGTCAATCTCCAATCTCTAATCTCCAATCTCTTTGAGGTTGTTATGAAACTCACACTCGAACCCAACAGCAACGGAGACGAAAAAACCGTGCCTTTTCATGTACGTGTGGATATTGTGACGGCGACCATTGACGCCGGTTCCGTCTTTTATGTACCGGTGGAAGTGAACTATCAGGGGATGAAAAAGAGCTTTGCCGTCAACATTGCCGGTTGGGTGTTGGAAAGCGAACGACCGGAGGCGCTGCCCGGCAAAATCAGCCGCTTTTTGCCTCGCCTGATCAGCCTGGCGCGTTTGCCCACCTATCTCTTCATCGCCCGCCGCGCCGGAGGCATTTATCCGGTCTACACCATCGGCAGCGAGGTGTATGCCACCACGCCCGGCGGCCCGGTGTTCCGGCACGTGGAACTGGCCAAGGTGCGCGAATATCTGACCGATTATTTACACGCGGCCGGCATTCTGGGTGAAAAGGGGTTAAGCGACAAGCTGCATGTGCGCGGCCTTAACATGAAGACGTTGGGCCTGCGCCGTCCCATTTTTTACCTGAAGAAGCGTGTGCCCGGCGAAGTGGACTTCTGGGCGCCGGTGTTTGAGGCCAGCGACGGTAAACACATTTACTGTTACGCCGCCGACGAACGGCGTCAGGTACCCATTAACGGCGGCCTGGAGGTATGGGAATTGCAGCAAATGGTGTCGGCAGCCTTAAAGACGGACAGGCGGCTGCGGGATACGTTTGACTTGCGGCCGGATCGCCTCTTCCCAGAAGTTTGGGGGCAGTTGAAATCTGGCCTGCGGGAAGGCGACGCCGTGACGGTGAATGGGTTGACGCTGCCGGTGTATCTCATTGGCAATATCTACCTGGCGCTGGAAGAGCGCCCCGACGAAGGGCGATTCAGCCTCTACCTGGGCCACAACGAAGATGACCTGCGGGCGCGGGTAGCGGTGGATTTGGAACGGAGAGGAATTGTAATTGGGTAATTGGGTAATTACCCAATTACTCAATTACTTTTTTTTTAGAAAGGTGCAAATCAATTTATAAGGAGAGTTTTACCATGAGTGGAAATTCAGCGCGATTAAAGGCCATTTCGGCGGTAATTAATTACAAGCCGATTTCAGAGCCGTTGAACTTTGCGGAAACGCCCTCGCAAGAGGTGTTTGCGCAGAATGTGTTTAGCCTGGCCGTGATGAAGCAGCGCCTGCCGAAGGCGGTGTATAAGTCACTGGTGCAGACGATTGCCGAAGGCAAGCCGTTGGAATTGTCAACGGCGGACGTGGTAGCCGCCGCCATGAAGGATTGGGCCATTGAGAAGGGGGCCACCCATTATGCCCACGTCTTTTACCCGTTGACGGGGCTGACGGCCGAGAAACACGACAGCTTTTTGTCACCGAATGGCAGCGGCACGGCCGTGACCGAATTCAGTGGTGACCAGCTCATCCAGGGTGAACCGGACGGTTCCAGCTTCCCCACCGGCGGCATCCGGGCCACCTTTGAAGCGCGCGGATACACCGCCTGGGACGTGACCAGCCCGGCTTACATCCTGGAAAACCCCAACGGCACCATCTTGTGCATCCCCACCGCTTTCGTCTCCTGGACGGGCGAAGCACTGGACAAGAAAACGCCGCTGCTGCGCTCGATGAAGGTGTTGAACGAGCAGGCGCAGCGCATCCTCAAATTGTTTGGGCATGACGATGGCGCGCTGGTGACGGCCACGGCCGGGCCAGAGCAGGAATACTTCCTGATTGACCGCAACTTTTACATGGCACGGCCCGATTTGCTCAATGCCGGGCGCACCCTTTTTGGCGCGAAACCGCCCAAAGGTCAGGAATTGGAAGACCATTACTTTGGGGCGATCACGGAGCGAGTGCTGGCCTGCATGTTGGAAGCAGAGCGGGAACTGTACAAATTAGGTGTGCCCGTCAAAACCCGCCACAATGAAGTGGCCCCGGCGCAGTATGAAATTGCCCCGGTGTATGAAAACGCCAACGTGGCCGCCGACCATCAGCAAATGATCATGGCCACGCTGAAGCGGGTGGCCGAGAAGTATGGCATGGCCTGTATCTTGCACGAAAAACCGTTTGCCGGGGTGAATGGATCGGGCAAACATTTGAATTTCTCGTTTGGCAATGCCAGCCAGGGCAATTTGCTGGAGCCGGGCGATACACCGCATGAAAATGCCCGTTTCCTGGTCTTTTGCGCGGCCATCATCCGGGCAGTGGACAAATATGCGTCGCTGCTGCGGGCTTCCATTGCCTCGGCCGGGAATGACCACCGGTTGGGGGCCAATGAAGCGCCGCCGGCCATCATCTCCATTTTCCTGGGCGACCAATTGACCGATGTGTTTGAGCAGATTAAAGCGGGCGGGGCGAAATCGTCCAAGTCCAAAGATGTGCTGACGGTGGGGGTAGACACGCTGCCGCCGCTGCCGAAACATGCCGGCGACCGCAACCGCACCAGCCCGTTTGCCTTTACGGGCAACAAGTTTGAGTTCCGGGCGGTGGGTTCTAACCAATCTATTGCCGGGCCATTGGTGGTGCTCAATACGATTGTGGCCGAGTCGTTGGATTACATTGCCACGAAATTGGAAAATGCGACCGGCGATTTCAGCACGGCCGTACAAACCATCCTGCAAGAGATTATGGTGGCCCACGGTCGGGTCATTTTCAACGGCGATGGCTATTCGGAAGCGTGGCACCGGGAAGCGGAATCGCGCGGATTGCCCAATTTACGCACGGCCGTAGACGCCCTGCCGGAACTGGCCTCCCCGGAAGCGATTGCCCTCTTTGAAAAGTACAACGTCCTCAGCGCCCGCGAATCGAAGAGCCGGTTGGATGTGAAACTGGAACAGTACATCAAAGAAGTGAAGGTGGAAGCGTCTATCACCGCCGAAGTGGCGCGGACGATGATCTACCCGGCGGCGGCGCGTTACCAGAATGAACTGGCGGCGACGGCGGCCAATTTGAAAGCGGCGGGGGTGAAGGCAGACACGGCCGTGTTGCAAACCCTCACCGAACTGGCCGACTGCCTGAACCAGAGCGTGGATGACTTGGAACTGGCTGCCGCCCACGAAGCCGACGATGTGCTGGCCGAGGCCGCACACATCCGCGACGCCATCTTGCCCGCCATGAACGCCGTGCGCAGTTATGTGGACAAGTTAGAAGGGCTGGTAGCCGATGATTTGTGGCCGCTGCCCACGTACCAGGAGATGTTGTTTATCAAGTAGGTGTGTGATCCGTGAGCCGTGAACCGTAATCCGTAAACCGTAATCCGTTTACCGATCACGGCTCACGGATTTGCACCTTCCTCTGCCGAAGCCTCCCGGTGTTTTTATGCCGGGAGGCTTTTTTTATGGAACGGGGCCGGTGTGGCCCGCCAGGCAACGCCAGCCGGCGGCATCGCGCACGTACATGTAGGTGGAGGTGAGCGGAGTGCGCATCCTGAGATGCGCATCTGAGGATACGCACTCCGCCACGAGGTATTGAGAGATACCCGCGTAGCCTAAAAAACACCGCTGTCCATTGTCGCCTGCCCCATTTCCCTTATAATCGCACTCTTAAAAAGTCAGGACTTTTCACTATGGCAGCAACCCTCCGTGATGTGGCGCAAAGAGCGCGTGTTTCCACTTCCACCGTCTCCCGCGTACTGAACAATATCAGCACCAGCATCCCCATCAGCGACGAGACGCGGCAGCGCGTTTTGCAGGCCGCGCATGAGGTGGGCTACAAACCGAACATGGCCGCCCGCCAACTGGCCCGCCAGCAATCATTTGACCTCATCTGCGTCATTGTGCCCCACGCCAGCCCCTCGGTGCTGACGCACCCGTTTTATATGTCGGTGGTGCAGGGCATTGCCCGCACCTGCCAGCAGCAGGGGTACGCCGTCACCCTCTACTTTGCCGATACCAATACGCCCGATAGCCAGACGCGGGAACGGGACTACGGCCGTATCCTGGACATCCCCGCCAACGGCATCATTCTCACCACCACCTTCCGGGACGAACAATACGTGCCCCGCCTGCTGGCCGACAATATCCCCTTCGTTCACATCGGCCACCTCTCCGGCGACTCCCCACCCGCCACCCACTTTGTGGATGTGGACAACGTGCTGGGCGGGCGGCTGGCGACCGAACACTTGCTGCAAAAAGGGCATCAGCGCATCGCCACCATCACCGGCGACCTGACCATGCCCGCCGGACAAGACCGTCTGGAAGGCTACCAGG
The DNA here is from genome assembly GCA_019637635.1 of Anaerolineae bacterium. Taxonomy (GTDB): domain Bacteria; phylum Chloroflexota; class Anaerolineae; order Promineifilales; family Promineifilaceae; genus CAADGU01. The sequence continues at coordinate 33,817 of JAHBVI010000014.1, read as the reverse complement.
CCGCCATGCAGCAAGCCGGATTACCCGTACATCCCGGCTGGATCGTGCCCGGTACATTTGACCCGGACAGCGGTTACGCCGGGATGCAGCAGTTGTTGGCGCTGTCGCCGCGCCCAACGGCCGTCTTCGCCGCCAGCGACGCCATGGCCATTGGCGCCATGCAGGCCATCCAGGAAGCCGGTCTGACCATTCCCGGCGACATCGCCCTGGTGGGTTTTGACGACCTGCCCCAGGCGGCGCACACCACCCCGCCGCTGACCACCGTGCAGCAACCCACCGCCCGGTTGGGCCGAAATCGCCACCGAACTGCTGTTGGCGGGTCACGGCCGTGCCCGCCACCCCCCAGCCACATCATCCCTGCAACCCCACCTCATCATCCGCGACTCTTCTTGATGAGCAGATGAATCTGCACCTACAAAAAAGCAAAGCCGACCTTCGTCGGCTGAAAACAGTCGGCGAAGGCCGACTTCGCCTTTTGTTGCCGCGATTTTAATCGCCGGGTTTTGTGTTATTTCAAAACGATTTCCTTGACCAATCGCCCGCTCCCCTTTATCATATTGCAATCGTTTGCGGTATAGCGTTTGCAATAGGCGGCCCGGTGCCCGCACCGGCCGCGCCCCTCAATTGGAGAAGGAAATCAGATGAAAACTCAACCCACTCGTTTCACCCTCTTCGCGTTTTGCGTGGCGGTGGTTTTGATTGCCGTGACGGCTGTGACCGGCGTGATGAGCGCACTGGCAGCCGCCAGCCGGGAGCCGGCCGCCCCCACCGATGTGATCGAACTCGTCAGCAATGGCGATTTCAGCGCCGGTTTAGACCCCTGGTGGACAACCCCGTCCATCACCCCAGACACCACGTCCGGTGAACTGGAAGCGGTGATCACCAGCGGTGGCAGCAACCCCTGGGATGCCATCGTCGGGCAGCATGGCATCCCGGTGCAGGCCGGTGAGCCATACACGCTGACTTTTGACGCCTACGCCAGCACGGCCGTGACCATCACCGTCATCTTGCAAGAAGATGGCGGCAGTTATACCCAATACTTTGGCACGGCCGTGCCCCTCACCACCACCAGCCAGACCTTCAGCTACACCTTCACTCCGGCCAACAGCAACCCCGTCGCCACCTTCCAATACCAGATTGGCGGGCAGGGTGAATTCACCTTTTACCTGGACAACGTCAGTCTGATGGGGCCGGAACCGGTCGTGCCGCCGCCCTCTACTGTAGGTGAACTGCTGCAAAACGGCGACTTTAGCAATGGCCTCTCCCCCTGGTGGACAAGCCCGTCCATCACCCCCAACACAGCATCCGGTGAACTGGAAGCGGTCATCACCAGCGGCGGCGTCAATCCCTGGGACGCCATTGTCGGCCAGCACAACATCCCGGTGTACATGGGTGCGCCCTACACGCTGACGTTGCAGGCGCGGGCTTCCCAGGCCGTCACCATCACCGTGCTGCTGCAAGAAAATGGTGGCACGTTTACCCAATACTTCAACGCCCCCCTGCCGCTGACCACCGGCAACCAGACCTTCACTTTTTACTTCACTTCCCCCGGCGACAATCAGGCCGCGAGCTTCCAATTTCACATGGGGGGGCAGGGTGAATTCACCGTTTATCTGGACGACATTTCCCTGCTGGGGCCGGTGCCGGACACGGGCGGCGATCCATTGCCCAACGTGCGCCTGAACCAGGTGGGCTACCTGCCGCAGGCGGTGAAGCGGGCCACCATCAGCAATACGGCCACGCTGCCGCTGACCTGGACGTTGTATGATGTGACGGGCACGGCCGTGCTCACCGGCAGCACCATCGTCTACGGCCACAATGAAGCCTCCGACGAACATGTGCATATCGCCGACTTCTCCGCCTACCAGACACCGGGCGCAGAGTACACGCTGGAGGTGGACGGCGAGAGCAGCCACCCCTTTGCCATCAGCGCCGACATCTATGACCAGATGAAGTATGACGCCCTGGCCTACTTTTACCACAACCGCAGCGGCATCACCCTGACCATGCCTTATGCGGGCGATCCGCAGTGGGCGCGCCCCGCCGGGCATATTGGCGTGGCCCCCAATCAGGGGGATGATGATGTGCCCTGTTTTGATGAGGTGGACGTGGAAGGGGCGCAATGGCACGGCTGCAACTATTCGCTAGACGTGGTGGGCGGCTGGTATGATGCCGGGGATCATGGCAAATATGTGGTCAACGGCGGCATTAGCGTCTGGACGTTGATGAACCAGTACGAACGGACCGAACACCTGGCCTGGGCCGATGGCAGCGCCATCGCTGACGGCACGATGAACATTCCCGAAAACAGCAACGGTGTGCCAGACATCCTGGACGAAGCGCGCTGGCAAATGGAGTTTATGCTGGCGATGCAGGTACCGGCCGGCGGCGTGGTCAGCTACACCCTGCCGGGCAACGTTATCTCCCCCACGCTGGTGGAGGGCATGGCCCACCACAAAATCGCCGACCGCTTCTGGACGGGGCTGGGATTGGCTCCGCACGATGATCCGCAGCCGCGTTATCTTTATCCGCCCAGCACCGCCGCTACCCTAAATCTGGCAGCGACGGCGGCACAGTGCGCCCGCATCTGGGCGGACATTGACGCCGCTTTTGCCGACCGCTGCCTGGCGGCGGCGGAAACGGCCTGGGCGGCGGCCGTGGCCAATCCGGCCATCTACGCCCGCAACAATTTCACCGGCTCTGGCCCGTATGATGACACGGACGTGAGTGACGAGTTTTACTGGGCAGCGGCGGAACTGTATATCACCACCGGGAGCGCCGATTATCTGGCGGCGATGAGCAGTTCCCCCCATTACCTGGGCATACCGGACGGGGCCAGCGCCCTGGGTTGGCAGCAGGTGGCGGGGCTGGGCACCATTTCGCTGGCGCTGGTACCGAATGATTTGCCCACAGCGGTTATGCAGCAGGCGCGGCAGGCGATTATTGACACGGCCGACGACTATGTGGCGGCGCGAGATGGCGAGGGGTACTTGCTGCCCTACGCGCCGGGGCTGTATCCCTGGGGTTCTAATTCCAGCGTGGTCAACAATATGCTCATCCTGGCGCTGGCGTATGATTTCACGGCCGTACCCACTTACTTTGAGGCGGTCAGCGATGGCATGGATTATCTGTTGGGGCGCAACCCAAATGATCAATCGTATGTGACGGGGTATGGGGCACGGCCGTTGCGCCACCCGCACCATCGTTTCTGGGCTGACCAGGTGAGCAGCAGTTTCCCACCGCCGCCGCCGGGCGCGTTTTCCGGCGGGCCAAACTCTGGCCTGGAAGACCCCTATGCCCAGACCATCTTCCCCAATGGCTGCGCGCCGCAGCGCTGTTTTGTGGATCACATTGAGTCCTGGTCTACCAATGAGATCACCATCAACTGGAACGCCCCCTTTGCCTGGGTGACAGCTTTCCTGGATGAACAATCCACCCCTGCGCCGGAGTGGGTCTGGTTCAACTATTTGCCCATTGTGCTGACGGCGGGCGAATAGCTCGTTAGCAAGGAGAAGAAGGAGAGGGGTTTGATTTTGCGCCAGGCACACGGCCGTGTGCCTGGCGCTTTTTTGTGATGGAGGATGGGGAATGGGGGTGGGTCACGGCCGTTGGCCAACCCACTATTCTCCGGCAAAACGCAACCGATAAAGATTACCCGCTCATCAGGTAATCATACAAAGAATCGGCCGCTTCTTGCAGTGTCATGTCGTATAGCTCCAGGGCGTAATCCTCGTCAATGTCCATGTCGATCAGGTCGCAAATGGCCTCTAGCGGGTCTGTTGCCAGCAATTGGTCTGGCGGGTCATCTACCGACCACATGGTACAGACCTGCGCAGCAGGTGTGGCCCGGTAGCGGGCAAAGGAATAGCGGTCATGGATTTTAAGGAGTTCGTTGAGCAAATCTTGTTTGTTCATGGGTTAAGTTCGGCACGTGGCGGTCAATTTCCGCCTCTCAGGTGCTCATGTCTGCCTGCGGGTTGGTTTGTTTTGGCGTTAATCGCTCAAGTGGTAACAGTGAGCTTGACGCCCAGGCTATGAAGAACTTTTAGAATAGTGTCATAGCGTGGTCTGGCTCCCGGCGCCAATGCTTTGTAAAGACTTTCCCGCCCTAAGCCGGTGCTTTGGGCAATGGCGTTCATGCCTCGCGCTTTAGCCACATCGGCAAGCGCCGCCAGGAACAGATCGGGGTTCTCATCTTCCAGCGCCGCTGTCAGGTACTCAGCAATCATTTCTTCGCTATCCAAATAGTCTGCCGCATCAAATTTGGTGAAATTCTCCATGATGGTCTACTCCTTGAGTCTGCCAGCTAGTGTACATGTTCACATTGTATCCAAACGGATACACGATGACAAGGTGAGGGCGTAGACGAAGCGGTCAATTTCCGCTTTGCACATATTCTGAACGGAGGACACGGCCGTTTTTCACAACCCCAAAAATCGCTCAAAATAGGCCGCCAGCTTATCCAGCACTGTCTGCTTTTTCAGCGCGTGGCTGTTCTGCGGGCTAAAACGGGAGACCGGCGGCAGCACGGCCGTAATCGCCGTGCCCGTCAGCGGAATCCCGCCATCGCGGAAAGCGTTTTCCACAAACTGCCGCGTCGCCGCCGCGTTCAGCCCCTCCTCGGCAATGATCCGCTCCAGTTCGGCCGCTTTTCGGGCGGCAATAAAAGCACTCCATTCCGCATCCACCTTGGCCTGTGCTGACACCGACGCCACAAACTGCTCAATCAGGTCTTTCTTGTTGCGCAGGCTGGGGCTGGCGCTGATCGCCCGTTCGATGTCCGCCAGAATTTCCTTATCTCCGCCCGAACCTTTCTCCTTCAGGTACTTTTCCACCAGCATCAGAATGTAATCAACGTTGATCTCCACCTGCCGGATCAGCTCAATCTCAAACAGCACATCATCGTTGATGGCTTCTTTTTCCGCCGCCGCCGCCGCCCGAAATTCGGCGTACAGGTTCAGGTAGACGCTTTGGTAATCCTGAAAATCGCGCAGGCTGAGCAGTTCACGGCCGTCGAAATCATCGAAGGCCACCAGGATGTTTTTCAGGCGCAGGATGGCGCTAAAGAGGCGGATAAACTCTTTTTGCGCCGTTTCGCCGACAATGGCCTGCCCTAACGGGAACGTGGCTGCCAACTCATCCACCCGCTGCCGGTACTCGTCATAGTAGTCGGCATAGGGCTTGAGCAGCACGATGCCTTTGGCCTCTTTGTTGCCAAACAGGGCCAGCGCGTCATTGGTCTCCTGCTCCAAATCGCGGAAAGTGACGATGTTGCCGTAGGTTTTGACGGAGTTGAGGATGCGGTTGGTGCGCGAAAAGGCCTGAATCAGCCCATGAGCGCGCAGGTTTTTATCTACCCACAGGGTGTTGAGGGTGGTGGCGTCGAAGCCGGTGAGGAACATATTGACCACAATGACCAGATCAATTTCCCGCTTTTTCAGCCGTAGGGATAAATCTTTGTAATAGTTCTGGAATTTGTCGCTGGAGGTGTCGAAGTTGGTAGCAAACAGGGCGTTGTAATCGGCTACGGCCGTTTCCAGAAAATCGCGCGAACCCTGATCCAGATTGTCAGTCTCAAACGCCTCTTCATCCAACAGGCCATCAGCCGTTTCCTCGTTCGCGGCAAAGCTGTAAATGAGACCCACTTTCAGCCGCTGCGCGGGCGGCAGCGGCGCTTGCTGGCGGGCAAACTCGGCGTAATACCGTTTGGCCGCCTCGATGGAAGCGGTGGCAAACAGGGCGTTGAAACCAAGCAGCCGCTTGCCTTCAAGCTGGTAACTGCTGCTGCGCCTGGTTTTCTGGTCGAAATGTTCGCGGATGTAACCTACCACCTGGGCGATGCGCTCCGGGGCCAACAGCGCCCGCTCCGTGTCTATGGCCGCCACTTTTTTGTCCTGAATGGCCGGGGCGGTTTTGATGGTGCTGATAGTGTCAATGCGGAAGGGCAGCACGTTTTTGTCGTTGATGGCATCCACGATGGTGTAGGTGTGCAGTTTGTCGCCAAACGCCTGTTCGGTGGTGCGCCGCTGGGGGTTGCCGCCGGTTCCGGCGTTGTCGGCGAAGATGGGGGTGCCGGTGAAGCCAAACAGGTGATACCGCTTGAAATGTCGGGTAATTTCGCTGTGCATGTCGCCAAATTGGCTGCGGTGACATTCATCGAAGATGACCACCACCCGCGCCTCGTAGACGGGATGTTTTTTGTTTTTGGCCACAAAGCGGCTCAATTTTTGGATGGTGGTGATGATGATGCGGGCGTGGGGGTCTTCGAGTTGGCGCTGCAAAACGGCCGTAGAGGTATTGGAGTTCGCCGCCCCTTTCTCAAACCGTTCATACTCGCGCATCGTCTGGTAATCCAAATCTTTGCGGTCTACCACAAACAGCACTTTGTCAATCTCCGGCAAATTGCGCGCCAGTTGCGCCGCCTTGAAGCTGGTCAGCGTTTTGCCGCTGCCGGTGGTGTGCCAGATATACCCCCCGGCGGCCATGCTGCCCATCTGCCGCAGATGGCCGCTGGCCACAATGCGCTGCAAAATGCGCTCGGCGGCGGCAATCTGATACGGCCGTAACACCAACAATTTGCGGTCCACATCAAACACGCAGTAACGGGTGAGGATGTTCAGCAAGGTGTGGCGGGCAAAAAAGGTCTTGCAAAAGTCCATCAGATCGCTGATCGCTTTGTTTTGCGCGTCGGCCCACCAACTGGTAAAGGCGAAGCTGTGCGAACTTTTGGCCCGCCCGCGTAGGCGGCTCTGCTCCGCCAGATGGCCGGCGCGCACGGTGTTGCTGTAATACTTGCTCAGCGTGCCGTTGCTGATCACAAACAACTGCACATACTCAAACAGCCCCGACCCGGCCCAAAAGCTGTCCCGCTGGTAGCGGTTGATCTGGTTGAACGCTTCGCGGATGTCTACGCCGCGCCGCTTGAGTTCCACATGCACCAGCGGCAGGCCGTTGACCAATATCGTCACGTCATAGCGGTTGGCCCGCCCCCCGTGCGCTTCGTATTGGTTAATGACCTGCAAGCGGTTGTTGTGGACGTTTTGCTTGTCCAGCAAATAGATGTTTTTGATGCTGCCGTCGTCCCGCCGCAGCAGTTGTACATGGTCTTCCTGAATGCGCGCCGTCTTTTCGATGATGCCTTCATTGGCCCCGGCGATGCTGGCGGTGAAGAACTGTTCCCATTCGGCGTCGGAAAAGGTGATCTGATTGACGGCTTCCAGTTGGCGGCGCAGGTTGGTGATGAGCGCGGCTTCGGAAACGAGGGGCAGGTATTCGTACCCCTGGCTTTGCAGTTGGCTGATGAAGGCGCGTTCCAGGGCTGCTTCGCTCTGGTAGGTGGTTTCGCGCACGGCCGTTTCCGGCACATATTCAGCCACAACGGTGCTTTCCTGGGAAAGGGCGATGGGTTCAAAGCGGTAGGCTGGGTTGGCTTCGCTCATGTTATCTCCTTCGAAAATAATCCACAGATGACGCAGATTTCACAGATTTAATCCGCGTCATCCGCGTTCGTCCGCGTCCAATTTTCATTTATCGTGGTGCGCTACTGCCCATGGAAACTCCTGTGTAATTGTCGTAGGGGCGGGACGGGCGGGGCGATACCTGCCCGGCTAACCAAAACGTTTGTTCCCGCCCGTCTCGCCCTGGGTGCGGCATTGTGTGCGGCAATGGGGGTGAGACAGGCGGGGGGCGAGGTGTTTCTTCATGGCAAACAGCTTTCCCGCCTGTCCCACCCCTACCGTTCTGCAAAGGTGAGCAGGCGGTCGCGGTAATGGGCGTATTGTTGGCGACGGCCGTTTATTTCGGCCGGTAGTCCACTGGTGAGGTCGTTGACCAGGGCGTCGAACTTATCCAGGATGGCGACGATGCGGGCTTGTTCTTCGAGGGGCGGAGTAGGGATCGGAATCCTGTTCAGGTTAGCTTGATTCAACTTCGGTTGTGCTGCACCGCTCACATACGGACTCAAGTCAATAGAATTTAAATAGATTTCAACAAACCGTCGTTCTTCGTAGCTATTGAACTGCAAAACATGAGCATGGTTGTTAACCCAAGTCTTGCCTGAAATAGAGAACGCTATGGGAGTGGTGCGAGCAAGCAAATTAGCACCATCTTCGGAAACCAATAAGTAATCGCCATCAAATATGTAGTCGCTCACATAGTCAACAACGCCTGAGGCACCATAGTACGGAAATTCTCCAGCTTCACGCGCTGATTTCGTGACAGGTCGGCGCTGCGAATCAAGATTGACTGCAACCTCCCCGAGGGTGGCCCAGCGGATGTCGGCACGGCCGTTAAAAGCCAGCAAGCGGTCGCGGTAGTAGGCATACTGCCGTCGCCGCGCCTCCAGCTCCGCCTCCAGCTCCGCCTCCAGCTCCGCCTCCAGCGCGGTGAAGGCATCCAACACCCGCACAATCTCCCGCTGCACCTCCAACGGCGGCACAGGTACACGGATTTTGGCAAGGCTTTTTGCCGAGACATCAATTACCTTCGTGCCTGTCGCGTGCTTCCTTTTCTCAGTAAAGAAGTGCGGTGTTCGCAGGTAGTAAGACAGATATTTCGGGTCTTGGTTGTGCTTTAGTACCGTAGCATGACCGCCTGTAACAATCTGCATGTCTCCAATCCATGCAACTGCTCTGCATACATCTTCGATATTTTCGCTGGTGTTTGTGATGACCAGATCGCCCGGATTAACCTTTGCCAACTTTTCCGCCTTCTCAGTTGATATAAACGAAATTGTTTTCTTCGTCCAGATACCGTAATAGGTGTAAATCTGCCCGTAATGGATACAACCGACCCCTGATTCAACAAAATCAGATTTTGGCATCCCGTTACCACGTACCAGTTCACCAATATCCCCAATGGCCTTAAACTCCACCCCCTCTGGGCACAATTCGGCAATCAATTCCTCAATCCGGCTCATGGCATTTCTCCGGTTTCTGGGGCACGCGAAGGCGCGAAGACGTGAAGAAAAGAGCCGCGCCTTTTCCCCCTTCGCGCCCTCGCGCCTTCGCGTGAGCTTTTGCCTTCGTGTGAGCCTTTCATCCCTCCCCCTCCAATTCCGCCACAATCGCCTCAATCTGCGTCCGCAGTTCCGCCTGCCGGGCCACCATCCGGGCAATCTCCGCATTCAGCACCCGAATATCCACCACCTCCCGCGTGTCCTCCTGTTCCACATAAGAAGAAACGGCAATATTGTAGCCATTGGCGGCAATCTCACTGTTAGCCACCAGCCGGGCAAAGTGGGGCGCGTCGGCCCGCGCCGTGTAGGCGTCGAGGATTTTTTGCCGGTGTTCGGGCAGCAGCTTGTTTTTGTTGCCACTGCGGGCAAATTCGGCCGAAGCGTCAATAAACAGGGTGGTATTGTCCCGCTTGGACTTCTTCAGGACGATGATGCAGGTGGCGATGGTCGTGCCAAAAAAGAGGTCGGGCGGCAGTTGAATCACCGCCTCTACGAAGTTGTTATCAATCAGGTATTGGCGGATTTTCTGCTCCGCGCCGCCGCGATACAACACGCCGGGAAATTCAACGATAGCGGCCGTGCCGTCCACCGCCAGCCAGCTGAGAATGTGCATGGTAAAGGCCAGATCCGCCTTACTCTTGGGGGCCAGCACCCCCGCCGGGGCAAAACGCGGGTCGTTGATCAGCAGCGGGTTGGCGTCGCCCGCCCATCGGATGGAGTAGGGCGGATTGGAGACGATGGCCTCAAACGGTTCATCGTCCCAGTGGCGCGGGTCGGTCAGCGTGTCGCCGTGAGCGATGTCAAACTTTTCATAGTTGACATCATGCAAAAACATATTGATGCGGCACAGGTTGTAGGTGGTCAGGTTAATCTCCTGCCCAAAAAAGCCGCGCCGCACGTTCTCCTGCCCCAGCACTTTGGCAAAGTTGAGCAGCAGCGAGCCGGAGCCGCAGGCGGGGTCATACACCTTGTTGACCTCTGTTTTGCCCACCACCGCCAGGCGGGTGAGCAGTTCGGAAACCTCTTGCGGGGTGTAATACTCGCCGCCCGACTTACCGGCGGTGGAGGCGTACATCTGCATCAGGTATTCGTAAGCATCGCCGAACAGGTCAATGGTATTCCCGGCGAAGCCACCGTTCCCGGCGAAGCCACCGTTCCCGGCGAAGCCACCGTTCCCGGCGAAGCCACCGTTGCCGGCGAAGCCGCCATGACCGTTGGAAAGGGGCAGGTCGCCGATAGCGTCCAGCAGTTTCACCAGCTTTTCGTTGCGCCGGGCCACCGTCGGGCCGAGTTTGTTGGAATTGACGTCCAGGTCATCGAACAGCCCTTTGAAGTCGTCTTCGCTGGCCTGACCGACAGCCGAGCCTTCAATCTCCTTGAAGACGCGGGCCAGGGTTTCGTTCAGATTGGGGTCGTGCCGCGCCCGCGCCCGCACATTGGCAAAGAGGTCAGAGGGCAGGATGTAGAACCCTTTTTCCTGCACGGTGGTGGCACGGCCGTATTCGGCCTGTTCATCGCTCAGCGCCGCATAATCAAAGTCGGGGTATCCCGCCTGCCGCTCCTGGGCGTTGAGGTAGTGGGCCAGGTTTTCGGAGATGAAGCGGTAGAACAACATGCCCAGCACGTAGCTTTTGAAGTCCCAACCGTCCACACTGCCGCGCAGGTCGTTGGCGATGCGCCAGATGGTTTTGTGCAGTTCGGCGCGTTCGCTTTCTTTGTGGTTGTTCATAGGGGCGTGCCTCGTTCATGGTTTGCTTTTAGAGAGATGGGTTGTGCGCCAATGATAGGGAAAAAGGGGGCGGGAGGCAAACGGGCTAAATTTGAAATCAAATGGTTGTAGGGGTGGGACGGCGCGGGCGCCATCTGGACAAAACGGATGGCCTGGTCTCCGCGCCGTCTCACCCAGGGCGGCCAAAAAGGGGCAAGACAGGCGGGAAAGAAATCATTCTTTATGGCAAAGGTATCGCCCGCCTGTCCCGCCCCTACATATCGTCTCAAAATGAGACAGGACTTACGCAAAAGGCAAAAGACCTGACAGGTTTTTTGAATCGTTCTTTGAGTTACAGGAGAAAACCTGTCAGGTCTGCGTGTCAAGCTCGTTCCACGCAGAGCGTGGGAACGAGCAATAACCGATTACCGATCACCGATCACCGATTACCAATTACCGGCCACCGCCTCCGCCAACATCACCACCTCAGCCGCACAGCCCCAGGAGAGGGTGAAGCCCGCGCCGCCGTGCCCGTAGTTGTGGATGACGGTGCAGGTGGAGGTCAGCGTCTCTGCTTCCAGGCGCACTTCTGGCCGGCCGGGGCGCAGCCCCACACGTTGCTCCAAAATTTCGGCATCTTGCAAGCGGGGTTCTAATTGCAAGCAGTTTTGGCGAATGTGGACGGCCGTCTCCCCATCCACCGCCAAATTCCAATCCCCCTCCTGGGCCGTGCCGCCCAAAATGACGCCATCCTGCCGGGGAATGATGTAGGTCAACCCCCGGGTCTGCCCGCGGGTCTGCCCGCGGTCACTGTGTTCGTCAATCCAGGCGCGCAAACCGGTCACGGCCGTGACCCGCATAATCTGGCCGCGAATGGGGTAGAGCGTGGCGTCATCCACCAGTTTCCGCGCCCCCAGCCCGGCGCAGTTGATGATCAGGGGGTATTGGTCGGACACGGCCGTCAGGTCAGCCACCTCCCGCTGCTCAATCACCCCGCCCAATGCCTGAAACTGCTGCATCAGGTATTGCATGTAGATCGGCGTTTCGATGAGCGGCACTTCGGCCACGTAACCATCCACATAACCGGGTGGCAGTTCGGCGGCGGCGGCGCGGCGGAAATGGGGTACGGCCGACAACCACCAGGGGTCGGCCACCGGCCATTGGTACGGTTCCATCAGGGTGGTCAGGGAAATACCGGCAGCGGGTACGGCCGTGAGCCGCAAAAACTCTTGAAAGGATGCCGCACTCCAGGCCAACACCCGCTCTTCCGGGTAAGCGCGGTACGGATACCAGATAGCGGCGGCCACATTCGAGGTGGTCTGCGGCGGCAGCTCCCGCGCCACCAGCCGCACCCGCCACCCCCGCTGCAACAACCGGATGCCACACGACAACCCGGAGACGCCGCAACCAATGACTAAGACATTTTGATTGCTCATACGCCTTTGAAAAGGGTGGCAAGTGGCAAGTGACCTGCCACTAGCCATAGGACAATCGTATCCTCAAATCCCGGCGATTAAAATCGCGGCTACAGAGGGCAAAGCCCACCTTCGTGGGCTGGGTTCCAGTCGGCGAAGGCCGACTTTACCCTCTGTTGGTGCAGATTTATCTGCCGCATTTAAAGAATATGCGATTGCCCTGCCACCTGCTACCTGCAACTTGCAACTTGCCACCTGCCACCCACTCATTTCACCCCAATATATTTGTGCATCTGCACACTCAGCCGCCAGCCGCGCTGCTGCACCACTTCCAGGCAAAGGGCGGTGGCTTTGGCGCTGACGCTGACCGGTTGCAGGCAAATGTGGACATCGGGTTTGAGGGGAAGCGTTAACAATTCATCCAATTCATCAATATCCTGCTGACGGCCGACCACGTGTTTGATTTCGTCGGCAACCGCCAGCGCCGCCGGTTGCACGGCCTTGCCGCCGGGCATATGCAGCTTGGGCGAGACACACACCCAGTCAAACCCGGCCTCCACGTGCCCCACTTCCGTGCCACTGGTTTCAATGGCCGCTTTCAGGCCAATGTTGTGAATGGCGGCGACCAACGGCCGTAACGCATATTGCGCCGGTTCTCCCCCCGTCACCAACACCCATTTTGGCCCCGGATGGTGAGACCGGATGTGTTCGGCAACGGCCGTTGCCGACAGATAAACGTAACGCGGATTGGCCCCCAACGCCGCCGCCAGGGTATCCACCTGGTTTTCCGGGACAAACTCCCAGGTCTCTTTAGTATCGCACCAGGGGCAGCCGACGGCGCAGCCATGCAGCCGCAGCAACACCATGGCCACGCCCGTCTGCACTCCCTCGCCCTGCACGCAGGTGTACAGGTCATTCACCGGATACAGCAGGTCGCTCATGGCCGGTACTCCGCCCAGGTGCGGGGCGTTTCGCTAACGCGCACGGCCGTGACCTGCGGCCATTGCTCTTTAGCCCATTCATACAAATGGCGCGCCAGATTTTCGGCGGTAGTGGGAAAGGGCAGCACGTCGTTCAAATGGCGATGATCCAGCGTCTCGTCCAGGTAGGTCTTAAACGGCTTCAGCGCCAGATAATCCACCACAAAACCATACTCATCCAGCGTCTCCGACTGCAAGATCAATTCGACCTCATAATTATGCCCATGCAGCCGGGCACACTGGTGCTCCGGCGGCAGGCCCTCTAGCTGGTGGCTGGCGGAAAAGTGAAATTGTTTGCTAATTGTGTACATAGGGTTGTTCTTGAGATACCGATACGGAATGATGCGTGATACGTGACCAGAGCGATCTCACGCATCACGTATCACGCATCACGGCTCACGTAAGCAATCGGATCCGCCACCCCCACTTCCGCAAACGCCTGCAACCGTTCGGCGCAGGTGGGGCAGCGGCCGCAGGCCAATGCCTGCCCTTCGTAACAAGACCAGGTCTGGCCGTAATCCACGCCCAATTCAAAACCCAGGCGCAAAATATCCGCTTTGCTGTGCTGCACAAAGGGGGCGTGGATGTGTACGGCCGTCTTGCGATTCAGCCCATACACCTCATTCAGCGCCGCCAGAAATTGGGGGGTGGTGTCCCAATAACCGTACATGTCATGCCGCTGCGCGCCGTAGAAAATGTCGCCCACGCCATTGGTTTCGGCGTAGGCGGCGGCCAGCGCCAGGAAGATCATGTTGCGATTGGGCACGTAGGTGGCGGGCTGCGGGTCGCCCTGCACGTCTTGCATCAGGGGCACGGCCGTGCCGGTATCCACCAGCGCGGAATGGGCAAATAACGGCCGTAACAACGCCAAATCCAGCACCAGATGTTGCCCGCACCCCGCCAATTTGGCCTGCGCCTGAGCCAGCGCCACCTCTTTCTGGTGCTTCTGCCCATAAATAAAGGTAATCACCGCCGGGTTGCGCCGCTCTTGTTTCACCAGATAATGCAGCAGCGTCACGCTGTCCATGCCGCCGCTGACAATGACTACTGAATCTACCATGGTGTCCTCCATAATGCGTGATGCGTGATGCGTGAGATTCTTGTCACGCATCACGCATCACGAGTTACGCACTTCCGCAACGGCCGTCATCTGCAACCCACCCCGGATATTCTGATGCAGCGTCACCCGGCAAAAGTGCGGCTGTAGCTGGTCAAACAAATCCTGGGCAATAGTGGCCGCCAGCGTTTCGCCAAAAATCGGCTCATCGCGGAACGTCCACAGGTACAGTTTCAGGCTCTTGCTCTCCACACACCATTGATCGGGCGCGTACTCAATTTCCACCGTGTTAAAGTCGGGCTGCGCCGTCACCGGGCAAAAGCTGGTCAGCTCATCCGACGTAAAACGCACCAGCGTCACATGCGCCGGCGCCGGAAACCGGTCTAGCTCCTTACTGGGTTCGTTCATCGGCCGGCCCAATTTAGTAAAGTCGTATTCCATCATCACTCTCCTTGTTTGTTGCAAGTTGCAGGTTGCAAGTTGCAGGTTGCAAGTTGCAGGTTGCAAGTTGCAGGTTGCAAGTTGCAGGTAAAGACCTGCCACTTGCTACTTGCAACGTGCCACTTCATTCTCAATTGTTCGCGTATCGCGGTATGGCCTGTGTTTGCCGCGGTTTTGTTTAGCCGGGTATTCAGTCCTCAGGCAAGAACCTTTTCCGCCACCGGCAGGGGAATTTTACCAGTTATCCGTAATTGGTAAACGGTAATCGGTGAATGTTCATGTGAGATTTTGCGTGATACGTGATACGTGATACGTGAGATTTTTCTGGTCACGCATCACGGTTCACGCATCACGACAACCGATTACCTCAAAACAACCTCCGTCCACGCCTCAATCCAGGCGTCGCGGTTGGCATCAATGTCCGCCGAGGGCAGGGTGGCGGGCTGTTCGGGAATTTGTGCCCACTCGACAAAGGCGGCTGGTAGGGTCGCATTCACATTGGCCGGGAAGACAAACATATTGAGCGGAATGTCTTCCTGAAAGGGTTGGCTGAGCATGTAATCCACAAAGGCTTCGGCCAGGTCGCGGTTTTGCGTACCTTTGAGGATGCCCACAAATTCAATCTGGCGGAAGCAAGCCCCCTCCCCGACCACACTGGCGGTAGGCGCTTCGCTGACGGGGGGGTCGGCGTAGATGAATTCGGCCGGGGGGCTGCTGGCGTAGGAAACGACTAACGGCCGTTCGCCGCCGGAGCGGGTGAAGTAGCCATAGTAAGCGTCATCCCAGCCGTTGGTAATCAGCACCCCATTGGCGCGTAAATCGGCCCAATAGTCGAGATAGGTGTAATCACCCGTTTCACCAAATTGGGCAATGGTGGCCAGCAGAAAGGCCAGACCGGGACTGGAAGTGGCCGGATTTTCGGCCACCAGCAGCCCTTGATAGGCCGGGTCGGTGAGGTCGGTGAGCGTTTGCGGCGGCTCCAGCCCCTGGGCGGTAAACCAGGCTTTGTCGTAGTTGAGGCAGACGTCGCCGTAATCCACCGGCAGCAGATGGTACGTATCGTCCAGTTCCAGCTCGTCCCGGATTTCGGCCAGCAGCGGGGATGGATAAGGCTCAAAGATGTGGGCGGCCAGGGCGCGGCCCATGAAGGTATTGTCTACACCAAAAAAAAGGTCGGCCAGGGGATCATCTTTGGTGAGGATGGCCTGGTTGAGCGCCGCGCCGGTATCCCCGGCGGGCAGCAGTTCAATGGTGACATTGTGTTCGGCCTCGAAGGTTTCCATGATGGTTTCACTGATGGCAAAACTGCTGTGGCTCATCAGGGTGAGGGTGCGGGCAGGGGTGGCGGTGGGGGGCACGCCTGCGCTGAGCGGAGTCAAAGTGGCCGTTGTCGTTGGCGCGCTTCCTGAGCCGGAACAGGCCGCCAGGAAGATAGTCAGTAGTAATAAGAGGTTGAGTTTTTTCATAGTTGTCTCCTGTCTTTCTGTTTGTAGTAGGCGATTTATCGCCGTTTGATGGCGATAAATCGCCTGTTACGAATGCGTTAGTGTCATTCGTTTTTCGCCATGACTACAGCGGATAAAGAAATGAACGGATTCCTCTCTGGAAATTTATCCGCTTATTTCTTCATCCGTAGAGACGTTGCATTGCAACGTCTCTACTTTTCCCTGGCGCAGCGGATCGAAAGATTCCTCACTCCGAAGACTGCGTTCGGAATGACAATCTGCGATCACCGATTACTGATTACGGATCACCGATTACGGATCACCGGCTCCAGGTCTTCGGCAATGACGACCAGGCCGTGGGGTTTGCAGAGGGTGATGCGTTTGCGGCTGGATTTGACGATGCCGTCTTGTTCCCATTTGCTGAGGAAACGGCTGACGTTATAGAGGTTGGTGCCGGTCATTTCGGCCAGGTCTTGGCGGGTGAGGGGCATATTGATGCGCACGCCTTCGGGTGTTTTCTGACCAAACTGGCGCACCAGATGCAGCAAGGTGCGGGCGATGCGCTGCTCGACGCGCTGGGTGACAAGCTGGTGGTATCGTTCTTGCAGGCTGGCAAAGTGTTGGGCGATCAGTTCCATGCCGTTGATGGCCAGTTGCGGGTAACGCTGCATCAACTGGCGAGTGGTAAGTTTGTCCCAGGCCAGGGCGTGGCACTCTTCCACGGCTTCGGCGGCGATGGGGTAGTCCATATTGCTCAGGACGACGATGATGCCCAGGCCATCGCCGGGGCCGATGTAGTTGACAATGACCTGGTGGCCTTCGGGGTTGATCTGGGTAAGTTTGGCCCGGCCTTCCACCAGGATGTAAAAGGTAGTTGCCGGTTCGCCCTGATGGAAGAAAAATTCACCCTGGCGGATGTGACACGGCCGTGCCTGTTCCACCACCACCTGGCATTCATCGGGCGTCAGCCCCTTCAAAAAGGAGCAGCGGCTCACTATGGATAGGGTGGGGTCGAGTGGGTTCATTCAGAGTGAATGTAATTGGGTAATTTGCGGCCAATTACGCAATTACCCAATTACTCAATTACCATTAAAACAGCCGCCCCTGCACCAACGGCCGTATCTCTTGCACCGGCAGCCCCACAATTTGTTTGAAACGGTTGCAGGTGGCGGGGGAAAAGCCGGAATAGTCGTTGTTTATAAAGACGTAGATGTCGTGGACGGCCGTCAGGTGAGGTTGCATTTGGGCGGCCCAGCGTTGTAGTTCCTGGGTTTTGTCTATCAATTCCCGGTCTTTAGTGCCAAACTGCCCGTGTGGACCAATGCAGCGCAGGTAGAGAAAGTCGGCCGTGCGGTGGATGGTATGTGGCATGTAGAGGTAATTGGCGGCAACCAGGCAGACGTGGTGTTCTTCCAGCAGCACGGCCGTGCCCGGCGTGTCCCATGAGCGATGGCGAAATTCGACGGCAAAACGTTTGTCGGTGGGCAGCGCCTGCAAAAAGTGGCGCAGGTCATTAAAGTGGTGGTGGCTGAATTCCGGCCCAAACTGGATGAGGATGACGCCCAATTTGTCGCCAAAAAGCTCCATCACCTCCAGGAATTGGTGCATGAGGGGGATACCTTCCAGCAGGGGCGCGTCATGGGTGATGGCGCGGGGGGTTTTGGGGCAAAAGGTGAAATGGGGTGGAGTCACGGCCGTCCAGCGCTGCACCTGCTCTGGCCTGGGAATGCCGTAAAAGGTGGAGTCTACTTCTACCGCGTCAAAGTATTGGCTGTAATGGCTCAGATAATGGCGCGAGGAAAGGCCAACCGGGTACAACGACCCCACCCAGCCGTCGTAAGCAAAACCCATGGTGCCAATGTGCCAGTTTGTCATGTCGGTAATCGGTGAACGGTAATCGGTAATCGGTAAGAATGTTGAGCATAGTATACCTGATAACCAGAGAGTTCATGCTGGCGGTTGAAACCACAGCAACACGAGGCAAAGTCGGCCTTCGCCGACTGGCGTTTAGCCCGTCCGTTGGCTGCCAGACCGCGAAGGCGGTCTTTGCCTGGCGTAGCCGCGAATTTATTCGCCGGGTTTCTGCCATTCGCACAATTTGTGTAATGGCTGGCTTTTTCATAATTCCTCATTCATAATTCCTAATTGATGAAGACACCATTTGCCTTTTTACCGGCCCCGCGCCGCAACCGGTGGATGAAGATCGCCATTGTGCTGGCGTTGGGCATGACCCTGTTTTTTAACCTGACGGGCGGGCCGCTGCAAACGGCCGTGGCCCCCGCCGGTATCATCTCCTTTGAATTTGCGGGCACTGTGGCCAATGCCCAGGCCATGATTGAATCGTGGGGTGAACACGGCCGTCTCGTCGCCGCCTTTGGCCTGGGGTTGGACTTCCTTTATCCGCTGGTCTACGCCTCGGCCATCTCGCTGGCCTGCGTTTGGGCGGCGGAACGGGTGCAGCCCAGGTCGCCGGCGGCCAGTTGGGGCATCTGGCTGGCCTGGGGCGCCTGGCTGGCGGCGCTGCTGGATTACGTGGAGAATGTGGCGTTGGTGCTGCTGTTGTTTGGCAGCACGGCCGTACTCCTCCCCCCACTCGCCTTCCTCTGCGCCGCCATCAAATTTACCCTGGTCATCGCCGGCATCCTCTACGTCCTGGCCGCCTGGCTCCTCTTCCGATAACCGATACCTGGGCTATTACGGCCGTCCTGACATCAGACAGGTACAGCAAACAAGGGCGGGCACGTGGCCCGCCCTTTTGCCATGAAACAGGGGGTTGGCCTGCCCTTCTCAGGGCATAGCCCCGCCGGTCCAATACTCAACGGCTGCGGTGACGCCGAACTCCATGCCCGGCCCATCAATCACGCCCACAAACTGATCCATACCTACGTCCACACTGCTGCTCACCTTCATGCCCAGGTCTTTGATGCCGTTTTCGCCCACCGACACGTAAAACCCTTCGTTGATGCCTAGCTGGGCCATGCCAGACGGGCTGGAAATTTTGCCCCCGGCAAAAAACGTCGAGGTTTTGTTGCGGAAATCCACCGATACCTGCCCAAAGATGGACAGCCAGCCGGGGGTGTTGGCTTCCACTTCCAGCACTTCGCAGTTGAGCCGCAGTTGCAGGACGCCGGGAATCAGGCCGATCCCCATTTTGTTGCGCGTCAGGGCGGCGGGGCATTGCGCTGCCCGCGTAAAGGTCGGTTCGCTGGCCTGCGCCTGGGCGGTTTCCTCAACCCCTTCGCAGTAGGCCCAGCGTGCGGAGACAGTAGCGGCATACCGGTTTAATGTATGTAGCCGCCAGGCCACATCCCCTTCCATCTCATGCTCGATCCGCAGCGAAACATATTCATGGAAGAGCGGGTCAGCCAGGTTGGCGGCCGTGCCGGTCATGGCCGCATATTTGGCGATGGTGTACTGCTCCAACAAGGATTCAAATTGGTAATATTCGGTCAACCAGACGCTTAGATGACCGGTAACCAGGCTGCGGCAGGCCGCAGTATAGGCATTCCAATCGGGGAACATGTCCGCCAATTCCAGCCATTCTATGGCTTGTTGATTGTTTAGCTCTGTCAGGGCGGTGTCCTGGTCGGCCGCGGCCTGATACAACGCCTGGATGTCGGGTTCATACTGGGCGCGCATGGCGGTGATGGTGATGTTGTTAAAGCGGGCGAACGTCAATGGGCCGGGCAACGGCCGTTCGCTGCGCAGTTCGCTGTTGATTTGAATCTGGGCATTGATGGCGGCTGTACGGGCGGTACTCTCATCAATTAACTCGTTGAGATGTTGCCAGACGGCTTCAGCCTGCTGTGGCGTGTGCATGACCCCTAACGGTGGCAGGGTAAATAATTTGCCTGCCGAGCGGTTCAGGGTCAGTTCGACGGGTGGGCGGATGCCTTCCACCTCTTCGCCATATTCGGCGACGTCCCACATCATGCGGCGCGAACCGAGGCGGTAAAAGCGCATGGCTTCGTCATCCTTGTTCTGGCACAACAGGGCTTGTGATAAATTGAGCCGCGCTTCGGACAGTTCTGTGTCGCTTTCGGCCAACGGCCGTAACACCGCCTCCGCCTCGGCCCACCTGGCCAGTAACAGCAGGGCGTAACCGCGTGTATTGGCCGCCAATTCTTCGCCGGGGATGCCCATGGGCGTTTCCATGGGGCCGGGCAGAGCCGCCGCCGCGTCCAGTATGGCTAACGCCTCATTCGGCTTGTTCAGGGTGACAAATATGCCGGCCGCATTCACCAGAATGATGGGCGATTGCGGGTCAAGCGAGTGGGCGTGCAGCAAAGCGGCCAAAGCGCCATCGGGACGGTTGTCGGCCAGGGCAGCCAGGGCAAACGCCTGCGCTTTGGCCGGTGTGTCCAGATCGGCCGCACTGCGGAAGGCGGACAAATTGGTGGCCCCCACGCGCTGCGTCAGGTAGTTCCAGCCATTTTGCAGCGCCTGGGGCAGCGTCAGCATTTGCGGCGCAGCTTTTGCCTGGCAGATCAGCGGTTTCTGCGCCACCAGCAGCGGCTGTATCATCTGGTTGGGTTGGATAATGGCCGCGTCGCTGTAGGCATAGATTTGCTGGTCGCCACCAGGCTGGTTGCCGCCGCCGCTGCTGTTATGGGCAGCCAGGGGCAGGAAGACGTGGTGGTTGAGTGTGGCGGTGTGGGTGGGTACGGCCGTTGCCGAGGCCGCCGCCTGTGACTCTGTGCTGAAAGCAATGGGCAGAAATAATACGAACAACAACAGTTGTCCAACCTTAACAGAAAAATGATGGGGCATGGTTAATCTCCTGATTTTGGTAATGATTTGGTTTGCCGATAGAGCCAACTTTAGAAAATGCTGTGTAGTTGGTATGGGGTTCAAGATACCGGATGATCTGTTTGGGAAACGTTTGGAAAAGCGTTTGAAGCCAAAATATGCCTCAAACGACCAGGAAACGGCCGATCATGTATGCTGGCGGCAACTGTTCAAGGAGAGACATAATGGAACCAAAAAACAAACCGGATATGATTATTTTTGTGATGGCTTACCTGGGCTTGCTGGGCCTGGGGGCGTTGTTTAGTGGGCTGATTGTTTTTGGGCTTATCATCCCGGCCATGTACGATCTGGGATCTTCATTTCAACTGGGATCATCTTTGCAAGGTGGCGTGGTGGTGATGGGCTTGCTCGGCATTCTGGCGCTACTGGTGGCGGTGATAGCCGGGTGGGCTATGATCGGGTTATGGCAGGGGAAGGCTGCGGCACGGGCTATGGCTCTGTTTTTGACGGCGATGATGCTCGTGGTTTCGGCGTTTTCCATTCCCATGCTGTTGTTGGTGGGGATGGAAGGGATTGCGTTGGTTGTGCCGCTGGCAACGGCCGTTTTCCTGCTTATTACCGGCAGTAGTGTGTTTTGGGGGTTGACACGGCCGTCTATTCTCCCCCATTTCCGTTATAGTGATTGATACGATAAACCCGAAGGGGTTTCAAAACCCCTTCGGGATTTTGATGGTCATGCTGTTGCATTAGACGGCCGTACCCCTACCCCTCGCCTGACACCCCCTGATTACGTTTGCCTTTCTGATGGTAGCTCTTTGTCATGTGCCTGCCAAAACGCAGCAAGATATAATACGGCCGTGATCTCACCAGATCGCCCACTATTTTTAGAGTTAAATGCGCACGTTGAAAATGTTGTAAATCGGAGATTGAGAGACTAAGAGACGGGGAGACTAGGTTCTGTTGACATTTCTAGAGGTAAGAGTACGTGGCTCTACCAGGGGAAATGTCAACACGCCCTAATCTCTCAATCTCCCAGTCTCTCAATCTCCTCATCTTAAACGTGCGCCCATACCCCACAAGGAGTGAACCATGACCGAACGTAAAAAATTCAAAGTAACTTATTCCATCCTGGCCAGCCCCGACCCGCTGCTGCACCAGTATTACGAAGAAGCGGTGGCGCAGGCCAAAGCCGATTTTGGCAAAACCTACCCCATGTTCATCAATGGGCAGGAAGTGTACACCGACAAGACGTTTGAAAAGCGCAGCCCGGTGAACCTGGATTGGCTGATGGGCCATTTTCAGAAGGGGACACAAGAGCATGTGGATGCCGCCGTCGCCGCCGCCCGCGCCGCCTTCCCCGCCTGGAGCGCACGGCCGTGGCAAGAGCGCGTGGCTATCCTGCGCCAGGCCGCCGACCTGATGAGCGACCGCCTCTTTGAAATGGGGGCCAACATGAGCCTGGAAATCGGCAAGAACCGGCTGGAAGCGCTGGGTGACGTGGAAGAAACGGCCGACCTCTTCCGCTATAACTGCGACGCCATCGAGAAAAACAATAACTTCAACTTCCCCCTGCTCTCCGAAAGCGACAAACACCACAACCGCAGTATGCTCAAACCCTATGGCGTCTGGGTGGTCATTTCGCCGTTCAACTTCCCCGGCGCATTGGCCGGTGGGCCGACCAGCGCCGCATTGGTGGCCGGCAATACCGTCGTCCTCAAACCGGCCACCGATACACCACTGACTGCCTGGTTTATCACCCAATGTCTGCGTGACGCGGGCATCCCGGACGGCGTGTTCAACTTCCTCACCGGCGGCGGCAGCGTGGTGGGGCAAGGGCTGATTGACCATCCCGGCGTAGATGGCATTACCTTCACCGGCAGTTATGATGTGGGTATGCACATTATTCGCTCGTTTGCCAACGGCCGTTACCCCCGCCCCGTCATCGCCGAAATGGGTGGCAAAAACCCCACCATCATCAGCAAAAAAGCCGACCTGGACAAAGCGGCCACCGGCGTCATGCGCTCCGCCTTTGGCCTGCAAGGGCAAAAATGCTCCGCCTGCTCCCGCGTCTACGTCCACCACAGCGTCAAAGAGCAGTTCATGGACAAACTGCTGGCCAACACCGGCCAGATCAACGTCGGCGACCCCACCATCAAAGAAAACTGGATGGGGCCGGTAGCTAACAAGGGCGCATTTGAAGATTACAAACGCTTTGTGGCCGACCTGCACGCCAGCGGCGATGTGGTCTTTGGCGGCGAAGTGCTGGAAGTGGGCAACGGCTACTATGTCGCTCCCACCATCGTAGACAACCTGCCACTCAGCCACGACCTGTGGAAAACGGAAATGTTCCTGCCCATCGTCACCGTCGCCGGATACGAAGAACTGGACGAGGCGATGGCGCTGGCCAATGATGTGGATTATGGCCTCACCGCCGGTTTCTTCAGCGAAGACAAGGCGGAAACCGAGTGGTTCTTAAACCGCATCGAGGCTGGCGTGGTCTATGTGAATCGCGCTTCCGGGGCGACGACCGGCGCGTGGCCGGGCTACCAATCCTTTGGCGGCTGGAAAGGCAGCGGCAGCACCGGCAAAGCGGCCGGCAGCTTCTACTACGTGCAACAATACATGCACGAACAGAGCCAGACGGTGGTGGATTAAAGTTTGGTGTGGGTCTGAAAATGCCATTGATTGTCATTGTCATGCCCGCGTAGGCGGGCATCCACTCCTTCAAGGATTCCCGCATTCGCGGGCATGACATGACCTGTTTGTTATTTTCGGACACACTCCTAAAGGTTGGGAATTGATGGAAAAGGTCACATCGAAAGATGGAACATCCATCGCTTACCACCGTCGTGGTAAGGGAGTGCCGCTCATCCTGGTTCACGGTATCGGTGCGGCCAATCCGGTGGCCTGGACGGCCGTACTTCCCACCCTGGAAGAACACTTTACCGTCTACGCGATGGATCGGCGTGGGCGTGGTCAAAGCGGAGATGGAGTCGTTTATGCAATCGAGCGTGAATCCGAAGATATTGTGGCTATCATAGACTCCATTAGTGAGCCGGTGAATCTGTTGGGGCACTCCTTTGGCGCTCTCTGTGCCCTTGAAGCCGCGTTGCTCACCAGGAACCTTCATCAGATCATCCTGTATGAGCCATATTTGCCGCTGCCAGGTATAGAGCTTTATCCCGCAGGCGTCATCGACCGGCTGCAAGCGATGGTAGATGCAAGTGATCGAGAAGGGGCCTTAACGATGTTTTATAGCGAGGTGGTTATGCTTCCGCCGCACGAGATTGAACAATTGCGGTTATCGCCTGCGTGGTCAGCACGTGTAGCTTCAGCCCATACCATCGTGCGGGAGGCACAGGCAGAAGAAGGGTATCTGTTTGATGCACAGCGATTCAAGGATTTCGCTACGCCAACCTTGCTCTTGTTGGGCGGCGATAGTCCGCACATACCCAAAACCGTAACTGAATTTTTACACGCCGCTTTACCAAACAGCCGGATTGCTGTGATGCCGGGTCAACAACACACCGCCATGTACAATGCCCCTGATCTCTTTTTGAATGAGATACTCACGTTCTTAATCGGGCCGAATTGATGATGAGTAACAAACAATTAACAATGAAGGAAGCGGTAAGCCAGTTTGTGAGCGACGGCAGCGTGGTCGCCATTGAAGGGTTTACGGCATTTATTTGCTTTGCGGCCGCGCATGAGATTATCCGCCAGGGCAAACAAGATTTGACGCTGGTACGGATGACGCCGGATCTGGTGTATGACCAGATGGTGGCGGCCGGCGTGGCTCGCAAGATGGTCTTCAGCTACCTGGGCAATCCCGGCGTGGGCAATCTGCATTGCATTCGCCGGGCAGTAGAGAAGGGGATTCCAAGACCATTGGAATTAGAGGAGTATTCGCACTTTGGCATGGTGGGGCGGTATATTGCCGGAGCCAGCAAGCTGCCCTTTTTCCCGCTGCGCAGTTACACGGCCACCGACCTGCCCAAAGCCAACCCGGACATTAAATTCCTGAGCAACCCTTACGGCGAGGACGAGATTGCTGTCGTACCACCCATCAACCCAGATGTGGCCTTTTTGCACGCCCAACGCGCCGACGCACAAGGCAACACGCAGTTGTGGGGCCTTTTAGGGATGCAAAAAGAGGTGGCCTTTGCTGCTAAAAAAGTGGTGGTGGTGGTGGAAGAGATTGTGGACGAAGCTATCATCCGCCGCGACCCGAACCGCACCTTGATTCCCGGTTTAGTGGTAGACGCAGTGGTGGTTGAGCCATACGGGGCGCATCCCAGTTATGTGCAGGGGTATTATGACCGGGACAACACCGCGTATCTGGAATGGGACAAGATGTCCCGCGACCAGGCCAGCACGGAAACCTGGCTGCAAGAATGGGTGTACGGCGTCCCCAACCGCACCGCTTACCTGGAGAAACTGGGTAAAGATAGGCTGGCAACGTTGGCTCCTGGTGAGTTATGGGCGGATGGGGTGAATTACGGCCGTTACAGCTAACGATGAAAGGTAAGTTGCCAACTTGTCCTGCACATGAAAGATTAGAATGAGTTCGCGCCGAAAGTTCTTTCTGGAATGGCTGGTCATAGGAGTCTACATAGGCATAGTATTGTTACTTGTTGTAGCTGTACGTCTGCTTGACTTAATGGGTGTTCTCTCTTACCAGACCTCTCTTGCACTCCTCCTGGTCTTGAATGTCGTGCTGGCGACAGGGTTTTTCTACGTGATAAAAGAGGTGTTTTCCCCTCAAGCTTATCGTCAGGCACGTGTAATTGGCCTACCAGCTACAGCACAGGTGCTTGATCTGGTTGATACAGGTTGGCAGCATCGGCGGAGCAAGCGGTTGAAAGCCTTCCATTCCAGTCGGCGTGAGTATCGCCTGTATGTCCGTGTACATCATCCCCAAATGTCGGTCTACGAAGCTACATTTTTTGCCTTCTTGCTTCAGGCTGATGTTCCCCAGAAAAGCGCAATCGTGAATATAAAAATTCATCCACAACAGCCACGAGTTATCATATTAGCAGAACCGGCACGAGGTTAAAATGGATTATTCTCCCTCAGAATTGATGATTGTGAATGCGGCGCGGGCGCTGAAGGGTAGCCGCGTGGTCTTTGTGGGTGTGGGGCTGCCCAACATTGCCTGTAATCTGGCGCAGCGCAGCCATGCGCCGGAACTGGAACTGGTGTATGAAAGCGGCGTCTACGGGGCGCATCCGGCGCGGCTGCCGCTGTCCATTGGCGACCCCACGCTGGTCAGCGACGCCACCTCAGTAGTCAGCATGGCTGACCTGTTCATGTATTACCTGCAAGGCGGGCTGGTGGATGTGGCCCTATTGGGTGGGGCGCAGATTGACAAATATGGCAATTTGAACACGACGGTGATTGGTGACTATGCCGCGCCCAAGACACGCCTGCCTGGTTCCGGCGGCGCGTGCGAGATTGCCATTAACGCCCACAAAATTTTTATGATTATGCGGCTGAATGGGCGGGCATTTGTAAACAAGGTGGATTTTGTCACCAGTCCAGGGTATACGGCCGACCGTGCTGGCATCCCTGGCGGCGGGCCGCAGTTGGTGATTACCGACCGGGCGCTGTTTGACTTTGCCAACGCCGACCATGAAATGACCCTCATTGAAATTGCGCCGGGCGAGACGGTAGAATCTATTCAGGCCGATGTGGCCTGGCCGTTGCGCGTTTCCCCCCATTTAACCGAAATGACGCCGCCTACGCCGGAAGAACTCCGCATCGTTCGCGCAGAACTCGACCCAACCGGTTTGTACCGTTGATTGGTAGTGGACAGTAGAAAAGCTACAATGTCTGTTGACGTCTTTGACCAAGTTCGATACCCTCTAGCTTAATAGGGCAATAACCCAGATTATGAGGTAGAAATGGACATGGTTTTATTGCAAATTCGGAGCAATGGTCAGATTAATTTACCGGCTTCTGTGCGGCGACAGGCAAACCTGGAAGCGGGCGACACGATAGAAGTAACGGTAGAACAGGATGGCTCGATCCGTCTAACGCCTAAACTTATTATTGACCGCTCACAAGCCTATTTTTGGAGCCGACAGTGGCAGGAAGGAGAGCAAGAAGCGCAGGCAGATATTGAAAACGGCCGTTTGCACCGCTTCGACAATATAGAAAATGCGCTTCAATTCTTGGATGCAGGTAAAACCTGATTCATGGGAATCACAAGATGCCTCTGGTTTTCACCAATCGCTTTTGTCGAGCATACCAACGATTACCACTAAATGTCCAGGAGAAAGTGCAAAAATCGCTACGCTTATTGGATGAAAATCCCCGTCACCCATCGTTATAAGTAAAGCAAATTCAAGGCGCAAAAGGGATCTATGAAGGGCGGGTTGACCGCAAATACAGGTTCTCTTTCGAGTTTGATGGGGATGACTTGATCTTACGCAACGTGGATAATCACGACGAGTGTTTGAAGAACCCATAAGGATGACTACAACATTATATAAACACCCTCACGGCCGTGTCTTTTACCGCAAGATGAATCACGGCCGTCCCCAAATCTCCCACGCTGATGGCATTTACCTCTATGATGAAAGCGGCAAACGGTACATTGATGGTTCCGGGGGGCCGCTGGTGGTGAATGTGGGTCACGGCCGTAGCGAAATTGTGCAGGCCATGGCTACCCAGGCTTACCGCGCCGCCTACGTTCATGCCCTCATGTTTACCAGCCGGCCCGTGGAGCAGTTGTCGGCGGAACTGGCCGAAGTGGTGCCCATGCCGGATGCCCGTTTCTTCTACCTGAGCAGCGGTTCCGAAGTGGTAGAGGGGGCGATTAAACTGGCACGACAGATTCAGCAAGCACGGGGGGAGGACGGCCGTCATCTGGTTATCGGCCGCTGGCAAAGTTATCACGGCATGACGCTGGGCGCATTGGCCGTCAGTGGGCGGCCTGGGCTGCGCGCCCCATACCTGGAGATGCTGCGCGACATGCCGCACATCGCCCCGCCGTATACTTACCGCGATCCGGTCAGTGGCGTGGAAGCCGCCGACCGGTTGGAAGCGGCCATTTTGGAACATGGCCCGGAGAAAGTGGCCGCTTTTATCGCCGAACCGATCAGCGGGGCCAGCCTGGGTGCGGCGGCACCGCCGGACGATTACTGGCCGCGCATTCGCCAGATATGCGACCAATATGGCGTGCTGCTTATTGCCGATGAGGTGCTGGTGGGGCTGGGGCGTACCGGCAAATGGTGGGGCATTGACCACTGGCAGGTGCAGCCAGACATCCTGGTCACGTCCAAAGGGCTGGCGGGTGGTTATTTCCCGCTCGGTTTTATTGCCGCCAAACATGACGATGTGGAACTCATTCGCCAGAAATTTGGCGACTGGAATCACGGCGGCACGTTTAGCCATCATGCCGTTGGCTGCGCGGCCGCTTTAGCTACGCTGCACATCATTCAGCGCGAAGGGCTGGTGGAGAATTCGGCGCGGATGGGGGAACTGATGGGGCGGCTGCTGCGCCAATCATTGGCCGACCATCCCCATGTAGGTGATATTCGTGGGCGGGGGCTGTTTTGGGGGATTGAATTGGTGCAGGATAGGGAGACAAAACGGCCGTTTCCGGCCACAGACCATCTCGACTGGCGCATTTGGGAGCGGGCGTTTGCGTTGGGGCTGGTGGTGTACCATTCACAGGGGTGCGCCGACGGCCGTGATGGGGACATCATCATGCTTGGCCCGCCCCTCATTGTAGACGAGGTGCAGGTGACGGAAATGGTGGAACTGCTGGCGCGGGCAATTGGGGAGGAGTTAACCGTAATCGGTGATCGGTAATCGGTTATCGAGCGACCGATTACCGTTCACCGATTACCGATTACCATTTGCCACCCATGAAAAAAATCCGTTCGATAACCCACCGGTTGTCGCCGATCCAGTCGTTGGTATTGGGTTTTGTGTTGTTATCGTTGGTGGGGGCGCTGCTGTTGATGCTGCCGGTGGCGAACAGCAACGGCCGTAGCCAACCCTTCCTGGACGCCTTTTTCATGTCTGTTTCGGCTATATCTACCACCAGCCTGAGTGTGGTGGATGTGGGCCGCACCTATACCTTGTTTGGGCAGGTAACGCTCATTTGTCTCTCGCAGATTGGCGGGTTGGGGTATATGACCCTTATCCTCTTTGTCATTTACCTGGCGGGGGGCAACATCTCTTATGGCAGAGGTCATTTGATGACGGAGACGATGGCTGTACCTTCCCGCGGCGAAATGCGCCGCTTTGTGGGGCAAATTGTCAAATTCACGCTGTTGTTTGAAGGGGTAGGGGCGCTGGCATTGATGCTGTATTGGTTGCCCGTGTATGGTTTTTTTAAAGCCGCCTATCTGGGTTTGTTTCATGCCATTTCCACTTTTACTACTACCGGCTTTACACTGTTTACCGATGGGTTTGTGGCCTACCAGAGCAATTGGTTGATTAACGGCATTATTGCCCTGCTGTCTATCACCGGAGCGGTGGGCTTTTTTGTATTGAGCGATATTTACCGTGTAGGGGATCACATTTTCCATCATCACCCGTTGCGCCGGTTGACCACGCATAGCAAGCTGGCAATTGTGATGTCTACCGGGCTGGTGGTGGGGGGCACGGCCGTGTTGTTCTGGCTGAACTATGCAACGGCCGTACCCTGGCCTACGCAGTTTCTCACCGCATTTTCTCAGGTGTTGGCGGCCAGCAGCACCACTGGCTTCAATACCGTCAACCTGGTGCAGTGGCGGCAGACATCTCTGCTCATTCTCATCATCATCATGTTTATTGGCGCGCCAGCCGGGGGTACGGGGGGTGGCATCAAGTCCACCACCTTTGGTGTTATTCTGCTGGTGTTGTGGGCGGTGCTGCGGCACAACCGGGATGTGAATGCCTTTGGTCGGCGCATCCCGCGTGATACCCTGGTCAAGGGGGTGGCAGTAGCAATCACGGCCGTATTCTGGCTTGCCATCGCCTCTATTCTGCTTACCCTGACTGAACCGGCTGTCCCTTTGTTAGACATCCTGTTTGAGGCGACTTCAGCGTTGAGCAATGTAGGCCTTTCGCTGGGGCTGACGCCGACATTGAGCAGCGGTGGTAAGATCATCGTCATTCTGACCATGCTGATTGGGCGCATAGGGCCGTTGGGGGTGATGTTTTCGTTGTTTGGACGGCCGTCCGCCATCGCTTTTCGCTATCCTCAAGAAGACGTATTTGTGGGCTAAGGAGGCAATATAACCCGTGAGTATCATCAACAAACTATTCGGCAAATCAAAACCGGTCATATTAGAAAACGCGCCAACCACCCCGGCGCCGGTATCCTCGCAGCGGCGTGGGTTTGTGGTTATTGGGTTGGGGCGTTTTGGCAGCAGCCTGGCCGAAACGCTGGTGAACAATGGGCAAGACGTGCTGGGCATAGACGCAGACCTGGAGCGGGTGCAGCACGTGAGCAGGACGCTACCCCACGTCTTGCAATTAGATGCCACCAACGCTGATGCGCTGGCCCAGGTGGGTATTGCCGAATTTGACACCGGAATTGTCTGTATCAGCGATAATTTTGAAGATAATGTGTTGGCGACGGTGCTGCTGCGGCGGCTGGGGGTACGACGGGTCATTACCAAAGCCGCCACCCGATTGCAAAAGACGATCCTGGAAGAAGTAGGGGCAGATGAGGTGATCATGCCTGAACATGAAGCCGGTATTCACCTGGGGCGGCGCCTGGCCAGCCGTTATGTGATTGACGCCTATATGGAAATTCGGGATGGTCTGAGCGTGGTGGAAGTGGCAGTGCCACCGAAGTTGTGTGGGCAAACATTGGCGCAGTGTAACCTGCGCCAAAAACTGGGACTGAATGTTATAGCCATTGACCGGGAGGGGGCACTACTGGTGAACCCGGCGGCTAATTTTCTGTTTCAGCCGGGAGATATGCTGCTGGTTTTGGGGCAGATTGAGGACGTGGAGCGATTGCAGACATAGGAAGGTGATCGGTTATCAGTAAACGGTAATCGGTAGACGGATAGCCGATTACCGTTTACCGTTTATCGGCCAACGGCCGTAACACAAACAGCGCCTCCCCCTTCGGATCAGAGGCCCAGGCCACATCCACCTGCGCCTGCACCTTCCACACGGTACTGATGTAGTGCCCTTCAAAGCTCCAGGGCTGCTGGGGCAGCACAAATTCAAAATCAAACGAACGAGGCGAACCACCGGAGAGTGTGCCGCTGAACATGTTGAGTTCCTGCACTTTTTCCAAAAACTGTGTGCCCCGCCCGGCCGTATGCCACAACAGCCGCAAATATAGATTTTTACACTTTATGTCACTATCAGGATACACCGTCAAATTCCCGCGCAGCGCCTCACCCGGCGCATATCGCTTATACCCATAATCCGTCTCCCCGCCCAACAGCGTAATCTCAATTAACACATCTGCCATTTGTGCTTGCTCCTACTAATGACCCAATTACCCAATTACCCAATCTCCCACTTCCCTGCCGCCAACTCCGGCAGTACTGTTAACTCATACTCGTCCACATAGTCCGGCAGTTTGGCAATGCCCGCCTTGACCCGTACAAACCATTCCAACCGGTTACGCCGTACTTTCAGGGTATGCATGGCGTCTGGGGGGATTTGCATGGCGAAGGTTTCCTGAATGTACTGCCCGGCCAGGTACTCGCCGCCCGGCAGTTCAAAATTCTCATAAATGTCTTCATGGGTGACGGTGCGCGTGTCTGTGCCTTGCTGATAAGTGGCCGTTTCCTTGAACACCAACTGCACCACAATGCCTTCAAGCTGCACGTTGCGCTTAAAGGTATGCATCAGATTGACGGTGAACTGTTCACCCACGCGCAAATTGGAATTGGAAATGGTGATGTCTGGTTTGCCCACACGGGCACGGCCGTAATAAACGGTGGCGGCGTAGCCCAACATGATCAGCCCTGGCAGCACAAAAAGGGTGCTAAGCAGAGCGCCCAGATATTCACGGCTGAGCAGCGCCGGCACCATGAAGGTCAGCGAACAACACGTCCAAAGCAGGCCAAAGATGCCCAGAAACATGACGCCATTCCGGCTGTTGAGGGAGATGCTTTTGTGTGTTTCCATACCGTCAACCTGTTTTTAATCCTTGTAGAAAAGAGAGTACACATGAGCCTAACTGTGGCAGCAGATAACCGCCTTCCTGGATCACCAGTGTCGGCAGGTCAAGGGCGGCGATTTGGGCGGCGATACGGCCGTAACTTTCCACCGACAGCTTAAACCCACCCACCGGATCATTTTCCAGGGTATCAGCGCCAAAAGAGACCACCAGACAGTCGGGCACAAAGGCGCGAATCCGGCGCAGGGCAATATCCAGCGCTACCAGATAAGCTGCTTCTTGTGTGCCCAGCGGCAGCGGGAAGTTGAAATTGTAATTTTCACCGGCGCCAATACCGTATTCGTCGGCAAACCCCCAGTAGAAAGGGTATTCATGCAGGGGGTCGGCGTGGATGGAGCAGGTGAGGACGTCGGCACGGCCGTAGAAAATCTCCTGCGTACCGTTCCCATGATGGTAGTCCAGGTCCAAAATAGCGATGCGCTGCCCTTTTTCCACCAGCCATTGGCTGGCGATGGCGGCGTTGTTCAGATAACAAAAGCCGCCAAACATATCGGCGGCGGCGTGGTGCCCCGGTGGGCGGCAGAGGGCATACACCAGGCGTTCTCCACTGGCAATCGCGGCGGCGGCGGCCACGGCCGTTTGTGCGCTGCCATACGCTGCCTCCCACGTCCCCGCAAAAACAGGCGACCCTATATCAAAACAGTAATACCCGAGCAGCCCCCACACCGAAACCGGTTTGCGTCGCGGCCGTCCACCAATGCTAAAAGTCTCCGGTAGGGCCACATCCCGCCCCGTTTCGGCCACAAAACGCTCATGCGCCGTTTGCAAAAAAGCCACCATCTCATGCCGGTGAACTTCCACGATGGGCGCCAGGCCAAAATCTTGTGGCGGCTGGATAACACCCAGGCCGGCCGCCACGATGGCGTCGTGAATCAACGGCCCGCGTTGGGCTACCTCTGAATAATAAACAACAGAATGGGGGTCATCAGGTTGATGCAAGCGGGCCTGATCATGTGCCAGATGGTTGGGGTGGTAATAAATGAGCATGTTATTTGCCAACCGGACGGGTTTGCAAAAACCTATCCGGTGTTGTTGAACCCGATAACACGCTTAATTAAACCCCGAAACAAATAAATTGCCAAAAGAAAGGGAAGGTTGCTGGTGGCAAGTGACCACCTGCAACCTGTTACCTGCTACCCCTCCAAATCTCCGTCCGGCGCAATATGATCCAATTCCACCAACTTCCCCGTTACCGTAAAGATGACCCGCTCACAAATGTTAAGCGCCCGGTCGCCGGTGCGTTCCAGATTGTGCGCCGCCCACAGGTAATAATTGGCATGAGCGGCTACAGAGGGGCATTGAATGACTTCAGAAACCAGGTCGGCATAAATCTGGTTATAGAGGGCGTCTACCTCATCATCCAGGTTGGCAATGGCATAAGCCAGGGCCACGTCACGTTCGGTAAAGGCAAACAGGGCGCGGCGTAACATGCCCTGCGCCTTTACCGCCATGCGCGGCAAATCTGGTGTGGGCGGCAGCAGTGGCTCTTTGCCCACTTTGCGGGTGACTTTGGCAATGCCTTTGGCGTAATCGTTGATGCGTTCCAGTTCGGTAACAATGGCTAAGACGGCGGCGATAATACGCAGGTCGCGGGCAATGGGGTTTTGGGTGGCAATGAGCGACAGGCAATCTGCTTCCATCTGATGACGTTGGGCATTCACCAGCCGGTCATCGGCGATCAACTGGATAGCGGCGTCCAGGTCATGGTTTCTGAGAATATCCACCGCGTCTGTAATGTTATGGCTCACGCGGCTGCCCATGACCAGCATGTTGTCTTGCAGGCGGCGCAATTCGCGCTCCAACGGCTGGCGGGCGGTTGGGCGTTGCTGTGGTTGGCGAATCAGGCGTTTGGGTCTCTGCATCATATCCCACCCATCTGTCTGGCGCTGTCAGTAGAAAGCGAACGAGGGAGAGGGA
>JAHBVI010000139.1 GCA_019637635.1 Anaerolineae bacterium | reverse complement strand
TAAGATACATTTCACCATTTACTAAGGCAGCCATTAGCCCGGCTGTGTATAAAAAGAGTGATGCGTGATGCGTGAGAAAGTCACGCATCACGCATCACCATTCACCCATATGACAACGGACGCCGAGCGCATGACGGAAGAGCAAGAAGCGGGGGAGTACACGGCAACGCCCCCGCCTCCACCCGAAAACAACATACCTGCAATCGAACCCCCATCACGTTCTTTTAGCTGGGAAAGCGTGGCCATCCTCTTTGCCCTGGCGGTTCTGCTCATTGGCGCTTATTTCCGTTTCACCGGCCTCAATTGGGACGGCAGCTATCATCTGCACCCGGACGAACGTTTCCTAACCATCGTCGCCACCCAACTGCAACCCGTCTCGTCGCCGACCAGCTACCTGCGCACCTCCGAATCTACGCTCAACCCCTACAACCAGGGGCAGGGCTTTTACGTCTACGGCAACTTTCCCATGACCGTCACCCGCTATGCGGCTGAACTGCTCACCCGCGCCTGTTTCACGCTGGCGGAAAACAATCCCGACCAACCGCCCCCCTGCCCCTACGTTTTTACGGCGTATGATGGCGTGCATTTGCTCGGCCGTTTCCTATCCGGGCTGGTGGATTTAATCTCTATCTTTTTTACCTTCCTCATGGGGCGGCGGTTGTATGGCTGGAAAGCGGGTGTATTGGCGGCGCTGCTGCTGGCGCTGGCCGTCATGCCCATCCAGCAGTCGCACTTTTTCACCATGGACAACTGGGCTGCTGCCCTGACGACGGTGACATTGTACACGGCCGTGCGCGCCGCCAGTCTTGGTGACAAAAAAGCTACGCCCCGGCTGCACTGGTACGCCCTCTTTGGCCTCTTCTTTGGGTTGGCCGCCGCTTCCCGCATCAACATCGCCCCGCTGGCCTTGATGGTCAACGTCGCCGCCGTCGTCTGGCTGGTGCAGCGTGGGCATAGTTGGGACAGCCTGCTCAAAACAGAGCGCGGCCAGGGGGACATCCAGCGTGTCATCCTGGGGGTGCTGCTGGCGGCTGTCCTCTCCATCGTCACCTTCCGTCTGGCCATGCCCTACGCCTTCGCCGACGCCGCCATCATCCGCGAGCAAACCCTGGCCGAAACCGGGCAGGAACCGGGAGCGCTCCAGGCGGCGTTAGGCGCTGTTTTTGGTTTCAACCCGCAGTGGCGTAACAACATGGCCGAAATCCAACGGCTGCAAGAGCCAGACGCCTCCTTCCCACCCGCCCTGCAATGGACCAACCGCGCCCCCATCCTCTTCCCGCTGACCAACATGGTGTTGTATGGCATGGGGATCACCGCCGCCATTGCCAGTTGGTTCGGCTTCTTTTGGGCGTTGTGGCGCATTTTGCGCGGACGGCCAGATTGGGTCGTTCACGCTATCCCGGTGGTGTGGACGGGTTTGTATTTCCTGTTTATGGGCACCCGCTGGGTCAAATCTGTGCGCTACTTCCTACCCATTTATCCAACGCTGTTTCTGCTTGGGGCGTGGGCGCTGTGGATGGTGTGGCAAATGGCCGCGCAGCGCGACCATGACCGGGGCCAATTTTCCCGGCGCGCTTTGGCCGCCGGGTTGATTTTGCTCACCGTTCTGCCCAGCTTCCTGTGGGCCAATGCCTTTCTGCAAATTTATCGCCAACCTGTTACCCGCGTGGCCGCTTCCCCCTGGATGTTTGACAATATCCCCACCGGGGCCACGCTGCTCTATGAAACGGCCGAGGGTGAAAAAGAATTACACCTGCCGCTGAAATGGTTTGAATTTGTGCCCGGCGGCCCCACCCTGTTCCTCGGTTTTACGCTGCCGGAAGATGGTACGGTCACGGCCGTGCGCCTTAACTATTTGCAGCTACCTGACGGTGGCCCACCCCAAACGCACACCTTCGCCGCCAATCTGCCTTCTGTGGGCGGCGACACGGCGACGACGGACGTGCCCATCAGCAGTGAACGCGGCCCGGCCCTGGTTGACCTGCCGGATACGCCTATCGCCGGCCAGACAGCGCAGCAGTTACAGGTGCAACTGTTGTCGAATGGGCGCGTTTTAGCCGATACCAGCCGTTTCCTCACCGAACATTGGGATGATTTGCTGCCGGTGCCGGTGGACGGCCGTTACCCCTTTGGCAGCTTCTACACCGAAGTGCAAAACAGCCAGCGCCCTGTCACCAACCCGGACAGCGAGACGAAACGGGAAGAACTGGTGGCCTGGCTGGACGAAGCCGATTACGTCGTCCTCAGCAGCCAGCGTGCCGCCTGGCATCTGCCCCGCCTGCCGCTCACCTATCCGCTGATGATCCGCTACTACGAAGCGTTGTTCAATGGCGAGCTGGGCTTTGAACTGGCGCACCAGGAACACGCCAATTTGCGCATTGGCCCGCTCTACATCAGCGACACGGGTGGCAAGATCGGTTGGGGCGCGCCGCCCAACGTCGGTTGGCCGCCGCCCGGCGACCTGGCGGCCGAAGAAGCGTTCAGCGTCTACGATCATCCACCCGTCTGGATTTTCCAAAAGACGGCCGATTATAACCGAGACAACGTGGTGCAATTGTTGGGTGCGGTTGACCTGACGCAGCAGATGTTCCAAACCCCAGGCCAGGCCACGCGCACCCCCAATGCCTTGTTCCTCAGCCCGGCTGCCCTGGCCGTGCAGCGGGCCAACGGCACGTTCAGCGAGATTTTTAACCTGGACGGTGTGTTGAACCAGAACCCAACGCTGGCGGCGGTGGTCTGGTGGCTGGCGGTGGTGTTGATGGGCTGGCTGGCGTTTCCGCTCACGGCCGTTGTCCTGCGCGGCCTGCCCTCCAAAGGCTACCTGTTCGCCCGCGTCCTGGGGATACTGCTCGTCTCCTACTTTGGCTGGCTGCTGGCGAGTTATAACATTTTGCCCAATACCGCCGGAACGCTCTGGTTGGGCGTATTGCTGTTGGCTGTGGTGAACCTGCTCATCTTCCTGCGCCGCCGCGCCGAGATCATTGGCTGGGTGCGGCAAAATGTGGGCTACATCCTGACCGTTGAACTCATCGCCGTGGGGCTGTATCTGCTGGCAATTTTCATCCGCCTGGGCAACCCCGACCTGTGGGACGTGATTTGGGGCGGCGAAAAACCGATGGATCTGACGTATTTCACGGCCGTGCTCAAATCCACCACCTTTCCACCTTACGACCCCTGGTTTGCCGGAGGCTACCTCAATTATTACTACTACGGCTTCGTTTTTGTCGGCGTGCTGGCCAAATTACTGGGCATCATGCCCACCCTGGCCTACAACCTGATCCTGCCCATGCTGTTCAGCTTCACCGGCATGGGGGCGTTTGCATTGGCGTATGATTTAGTAGTGCGGCAGGAGATTGGAGATTGGAGATTAGAGATTAGAGATTCACTCCCCAATCTCCAATCTCCAATCTCTAATCTCCACAGAAGAGCCATTTTCGCCGGCCTCATCGCCGCCACCCTGGCGGTGCTGTTGGGCAACCTGGCACAGGTGGGGGTGATCACCAATGCCTGGTACCGGGCGGGCAACCCGGCGCTGGAGGAGATTGTGCCGGTGGTGGGCACGGCCGTGCGCACTCTGGAAGGCGGCGTCAGTCTCATCGGCGAAAAGACGGCGCCCATTTACCCCGGCGACTGGTTCTGGACCGCCTCCCGCGCCATCAACGCCGATCCCGGCGAGGCCGGGCCAATTACCGAATTCCCCTTCTTCACCTTCCTCTACGGCGACCTGCACGCGCATATGATCAGCCTGCCGCTGATGCTGCTGGCGCTGGCCTGGGCGGTGGCGCTGGCCTTGCAGCCGTCGCCATCTGCCAGACCTGACAGGTCTGAGAGACCTGTCAGGTCTTCGTGGTGGGAAACGGCCGGGCAGTGGCTCATCGGCGGCGTCATCTTTGGCGTGTTCCAGGCAGTTAACAGTTGGGACTTCCCCACCTTCCTGGTCATTAGCGCGCTGGCCGTCTTTTTCTATGGCTACCAGACGCACGGGCAAAAGCTCAGCCTGCCCATGTTGGGCACGGCCGTGATGCAAATTTTCCTGCTCTGGGCGCTGGCTTTCATCCTGTACCTGCCCTTTAGCAACCACTTTGCCGCCGGGTTCAACTCGGTGGCCCTGTGGGACGGTTCCCAGACCTACCTCAGCCGCTACCTGATCATGTGGGGGCTGTTCCTCTTTTTCATCATCGGCTACCTGTTTATTGAGTTCCGCGATTGGGCTAAAAGCTGGACGTATGAAGGGATGCGGGCCATGGAGATGGCGGGGATTCCGTTATTGATCACGGCCGTGTTCTACGTCCTGCTGCTGTTGATTTTGTGGCGGATGCAATACTGGGTGGCCCCGGTAGTGCTGACGCTGACGCTGGCAGCCGGCCTGCTGGGCCTGCGCCAACACCTGCCCCCCGCCCGGCGCATTGTGCTGATCCTGATCGCCTCGGCGCTGGGGCTGACGCTGTTCGTCGAATTTTTTGTGGTGGAAGGCACCATTGGCCGCATGAACACGGTCTTTAAGGTGTATATGCAGGTGTGGTTGATGTTGAGCGTGGTGGGGGGTGTGACGGCCGTGTGGGGCTGGCAGCGCATCAAAAATGCCCACACCGGCAAATATGTCTGGGCGTCGGCGCTGACGGTACTGCTCATTGCCGCCGCGCTCTACCCCATCCTGGCTACCCGCGCCAAATGGGACATCCGCATGAGCAAAGACGCGCCTCGCACCCTGAACGGCATGGACTTCATGCCCTACGTCACCTACCAGGAAAACGGCCAGACCGTGCCCCTGGGGTTTGACCACGACGCCATTTTGTGGATTCAACGCCACATTCCCGGCTCGCCCCTCATCGCCGAAGGGTACAGCGACAACTACTACCGCTCGATCACCAACCGCGTGGCCATGTACACCGGCCTGCCCAACATCATCGGCTGGAGCGGCCACCAGCGGCAGCAGCGCGCCGCCCTGCCCGGCGGCATGATTGACATTCGCATCCAGGATGTCCACCGACTCTACAACACCACCAGCATCGCCGAAGCTATGAGCATCATCCAAAAATACGGCGTGGAATATATCTATGTGGGGCAGTTAGAATGGGTTCTGTATAACCCACAAGGTTTGTTGAAGTTTGACCAGATGGCCGACATGGGCCTGCTGGAAGAGGTCTACCGCAACGACGGCACGAGTGTGTACCGCGTGGTGGATACGGCCGTAAGCGCACAATAATCTTCGTTCGTAGTAGGCGATTTATCGCCTTTTGACGGGGATAAATCGCCTACTACAAACAATTACACGTATGAAAAACAATCCATTACCCCGGCTGGATCAGGATGAGGGATTACGGCAAAAATTGTTGCCGTTTTGTCGTTTGCAGCCAGGGGAGATATGGACGGACCCTTTACGCGGCCATAAGGTTGGTTGCCTGGATTGTACCGACGCGGACGCCGTTGCTCATTTAATGGATGGGGCAAAAGCAAAACTGGCGGTACATGATCCCCCTTATAATCTGGTAGCCTTCGATGAGCGTGAACTGGCCGATTACATATCCTGGTGCCGCCAATGGGTAGATCTGTCCTGGCAGGTATTGGCGCACGACAGCGCCTTTTATGTCTGGTTGGGCGCGGATCAGAACAATCAATTTCAACCGTTGCCCGATTTCATGGTGATGATGCGCGAGTTTGCTTTTCAACCACGCAGTTTCATTACCATGCGCAATCAGCGCGGTTATGGTACACAAAAGAACTGGATGGCGATCCGCCAGGAATTGCTTTACTACGTCAAGGGTGATCCTGTTTTTACCGTGCAGTACACCGATATTCCCAAAATTCTGCGCGGCTATTACAAAGAGGTAAATGGCGAAATCACAGAAAATTTGGAACGGAGCAGATCTGAAAACATTCGTCCCGGTAACGTGTGGGTTGATGTGCAGCAGGTTTTTTATCGGATGGAGGAAAATGTATCGGGTTGTTATGCCCAGAAACCTTTGAAGGCCATTGAGCGAATCATTCAGGCCTGTTCGGAAGTGGGCGATCTGGTGCTGGATTTCTTTAGCCATTCCGGGACGACACTTTTGAGCAGTGAGATGCACGGCCGTTGCTGTTACACCACCGACATTGACCCCATCTACTGCGAAATCACCATCCGCCGACTGGAACGCTTCCGGCAAACGGGCAAAACCGGCTGGCAAAATGGACACCCCTTTGAGGCGGATTTACCCACAGTGATCACGGAATTAGTTGATACACCTATGAAGCAACAGGCCAAAAGCGAGCCGGTGCAAGCGAGGCTCTTTTAAGGGATGGAACAACTCAAAGCAACGCTTAACCAGTTGATAGAGCAATTGAACGAACCCGAACTGTTTCGGGAGCGGTTGGAGACGTTGATCTCTGTCTATCCCTTTAATGAGTACGAATTCGTTATCTCCACGCTTTTGGGTGCAGATATATTGTCACTGGACGAATATTATGACCTGCGGGATGCCTACCTGGATCGCAACCTGTATCTTTACCTGTTTGAGATCAGCGCACCTCGCAACTTTGGCGAGCAGTGGGCGCAAGGGCATTTGAAAACATTGATACCGGATTTGCAACGGCCGTCTAAAAAAGTTGACCCAGACTATTCCGGCCAATACGACTTCTGGCTGGAAACGGCCGTAGGCCCTATCCGCATTGAGGTCAAAGCCTCTCGCGCCGTTGATTTTGACAGTGACGAGCCATTGTATGTCAAAGCTCTGTCTATCAATTCCAGCAAACGCTTTGACATGAACTTCCAGCAGGTAAAACCGCGCTATTGTGACGTGTTTATTTGGATTGGCGTTTGGCGTGACAAAATTCGTTATTGGGTTTTGAGTTCAGACGAGATGGCAAACAATCGTTATTATTCAGTTGGGCAACATCGAGGCAATTTAGGCGAAGGTCAATTACATCTGAAAGATGATAACATCAAGGATTTTGAAAAATACGAAGTAACTGCGCTTGATTTGCGCGATGCTGTTCTCGCAGCATTTGGACGCCAGACAAAACGGGCAGAGGGGGCCAATGACGCCATTTGACGAAATATGGATGGTGGTGCGTTGGTGGCTGGCGCTGCTGGTATTGGGCACGGCCGTGACCCCCTTCACCCTGCACATCCTCCACCGCCTGCCTGACCGGGGCTATGCCTTTGCCAAATTGCTGGGGCTGCTGCTCACCAGTTACCTGTTCTGGCTGTTGGGCAGCGTGGGTTTATTGGGCAACAACCTGGGTGGCATTCTGGTGGGGTTGCTGGCCGTGATTGGGCTGTCGGTTTGGGCCTGGCAGCAAGGGCGGGCGGAGATCACCGGCTGGCTGCAGGCTAACTGGCGCTACGTGCTGGTAGTGGAACTGCTGTTCCTGGGCATATTTCTGCTGTGGGCCTGGGTGCGGGCGCAAAATCCGGCCATTGTGGCTACCGAAAAACCGATGGATTTTGCCTTTTTGAACGCCATCGGCCGCAGCCCCTCTTTCCCGCCGCTGGACCCCTGGCTCTCCGGCTATGCCATCAGCTATTACTACTTTGGTTATTTGATGCAGTCGGTATTGGCGCGGCTCACGGCCGTGCCCGAACCCTACGCCTTCAATTTAGCCATTGCCTGGCTGGTGGCGGGTACGGCCGTGGGCGCTTTTGGCCTGGTTTACAATCTGGTAGCCGCTTATGGGGCGCAGGCAAAACGGGCGGCTATGGCGTTGGGGCTGGTGGCGGCCATCGCCATTCCCATTGCCGGGAATCTGGAAATTGTGCTGGAAGCGGCGCATGGGTACGGCTACGGCCCGCCGCAGTTTTGGCTCTGGCTGGATGTGCGCGACCTGAGTACAGCGCCCGACCCCACCACACCGCCGCGTTACGAAAACGCCTTCTGGTGGTGGTGGCGCTCCTCCCGCCCCATCAACGAGTACAGCCTGAGCGGGCAGCGTATTGACGGCCTGGAACCCA
This sequence comes from Anaerolineae bacterium, assembly GCA_019637635.1. Lineage (GTDB taxonomy): Bacteria > Chloroflexota > Anaerolineae > Promineifilales > Promineifilaceae > CAADGU01. The sequence continues at coordinate 9,819 of JAHBVI010000139.1, read as the reverse complement.
TCGTAGAATTCCCCGCCTTCAGCTTTATCTTGGGTGACTTGCACCCGCACGTGATGGCGCTGCCGTTTGCTTTCTTGAGTTTGGGCGTGGCCTTGGCGTGGTATTTGGGTTTTGACGCAAAGGCGCAAAGGGGCAAAGAGGGCAAAGAAGAAGAACAAGAAGAATCTGCGGAATCTGTGGATTCTTTCTTAACACAGTTGACCGGGTTGGTGCAGGAGGTGGGGGTGCCATTGTGGTTGTTGACGGCCGTTATCCTGGGCGGCCTGTCGTTTTTGAATGTGTGGGATGTGTTGATTCATCTATTTGTGGTGCTGGGTGCGTATTTGCTGGCGCAATGGCGCCAGCAGGGCTGGTCAGGCAAAATCCTGGTTAAGACCTTTTACCTGGCGCTGCTGCTGGCGATTCCGGCGATATTGTTCTATTTGCCGTTCTACTTTGGCTTCCGTTCTCAGGCAGGCGCGCCCTTTTTGCTGCCCATGCTCAACCGCCCCACGCGGCTGGCGCAATTCCTGATTGTGTTTGGCCTGCCGCTGGGCACGATTACCATTTTGTTGCTGGTGTTGGCCGTGAAACAATATTTGCGGCAGTGGTGGGTGGGACTGCTCACGGCCGTGACCCTGCTGGTCTCTCTCTTCCTGCTGGCGCTGCTCTTTAGCTGGATTGTGGCTGCTTCATCAGAAGGGGCCGGCCGGGTCATCAACCTGGCGGCGGAATTGGGCATCCCGCTTGCCCCTAGAGCCGATGGGTTTGCGCCGGGGTGGGCGGTCACGGCCGTGTTTGCCATCATGCCCACCTACCTGTACGCCCGCCTGGCCTTCCCCGCCCTCACCCTGCTCCTGGCCACCCTGCTCGCCCTGGCGGTCATGGTGTTGGTAGAAACAATGAATCAACGCAGAGACGCAGAGACGCAGAGGGGAGAAGCCGAAGCAGTCCCCGCTGACCTCATCACCTCATCACCTGCTCACCTGCTCACCTTATCACCCCTCCCCTTCGCCCTGCTGCTCATCATCACCGGCATCTTGCTGACGTTGGGGCCGGAATTTTTGTATTTGCGGGACAATTTTGGGGTGCGGCTGAACACCATCTTCAAATTTTATTACCAGGCGTGGGCGTTGTTTGGCGTGGCCGCCATCTTTGGGCTGTATGCCCTGTGGCGGGCTACGGCCGGCGCGGCCCGGATTGTGCCGGTCTTGACGACGGCCGGATATGGGCTGGCGCTGCTGCTGTCACTGCTCTTCCCGTTTTACGCCATCCAATCCCGCGCCATAGAATTTCGCGGTCGCGCTGATGCCCCATTTCGCCAGCCGCCCACGCTCAATGGGCTGGCGGCCATGCAGAACTTCAACTTCGACGAGTATGCAGCTATTCAATGGCTGCGCGAGAATGTAGATGGCGCACCCGTTATTTTGGAGGCGGTGGGCGGGCAGTATTCGGAGTACGGCCGTGTCTCCGCCAGTACCGGTTTACCCACCCTGCTCGGCTGGGCCGGGCACGAATACCAGTGGCGCGGCAGTTCCACGCCCGAACCGGCCCTGCGTGACCCGGCCGTGCGTGACATCTACACCGCCGCCGCCTGGGAAAATAGCAACGCCGCCCAACTGCTCGACCGGTACGGCGTGGAACTCATCTACCTGGGCAACCTGGAACGCAGCGCCTACGGTCTGTTCGGTCCCGCCCTGCAAAAATTCAGCGACCGGTTGGAAGTGGCTTATCAGAATAATTCCGTTACCATTTACCGTTGGCTGCCGGAAGAATGAGATTGAGAGATTGGGAGATTGAGAGATTGGAGATTGGAGATTTTTCAGACACATCAATAAGCACATCGTCAGCGCCATCGGCCCAGCATTGGTGGGAACGAATCACCATTGCTGACGGGTTACTGGCGCTGATTCTGCTGGCGGGGGGCGTTATCCGCCTGGTGAATTTGGGGCGCATTCCGTTATCAGAGCGAGAGGCGGAACTGGCGCTGGCGGTGTGGCGTTTCTGGCAGCCGGGCAGCAGCGCCGACCTTATTCCCGGCAGCCCGGCTTATTTCACACTGACGGCACTGTTGACGCAACTTTTTGGTTTTGGCGATGCGGTCATGCGGCTGGTACCGGCGCTGTTTGGGCTGGCGCTGGTGGGGCTGCCCTGGCTGCTGCGGCGGCGATTGGGCGATGCCGGCGCTCTGGTGGTGTGTACTTTTCTGGCGATTTCGCCGCTTAACCTCATCCTTTCCCGGACGGTGGGTGGTGAGGCCATCGCGTTATTTGCTGTGTTTTTGTTGGCGGCGGCACTGGTGCAATATGCGGATACCGATTTACCTCACTGGCTATACCTGGCCACGGCCGCTTTGGGGTTGGGTCTGGCCAGCGCCCCCCTCTTTTACAGTGGGCTGGTGACGCTGCTGGTGGTGTGGGCCGCGATCCGGCTGCTGCATCTGCCGCTTTTCCCTGAAAGAGAATACCTTGCTGCTCAAGAGCAGCCACACCTGCGACGCAATGCGCTGCTGGTGGGGGGCGGGGTGTTTGTGGCCTTGAGCAGTTTCATGCTGTGGCATTTGCCCGGTTTGGGCGGCGCGGCGCAGATTTTGGGCACGTGGCTGGCACAGATGGGGGGGGATGGCCACGGCCGTACCCTGGCCGACCCCTTTCTGGCGCTGGCGCGGTACGAACCGGCGCTGCTGGTATTGGGCACAGTCGCCCTCGTCTGGGCGCTGTGGCGCTCCTCCATTCCGGGGCTGGCGCTGATCTACTGGCTGCTGGCGGCGCTGCTTTTGCTGCTGATTCAGCCAGGTGTGATGAGCAACGCCGCGCTTGTGACCCTGCCGGGGTATCTGCTGGTGGGGCTGCTGGCAAACCTGGTCTTAACCGAGCGGCCCATCACCTGGTTGGGCTGGGGCGTGGCCGGCGGCGTCTTGTTATTTCTCATGTTGATGGTGGTGAACCTGGGCCGTTTTGTGCGGGTGGTGGTTTTCAACCCCAACGAGGTGCAATATCTGGCGATGATGATCATGGGGCTGATGCTGCTGGCGGTGCTGCTCTATCTGGTGCTGACGCTGGATGTCACGGCCGTGACCCAGGGCCTCTTGTTGGGCCTGCTCGCCTTTCTGGTGATCATCACCTGGGGCACGGGCTGGTGGCTGGGCCATCTGGCAGCCAATGACCCCCGCGAGCGGTGGGTGCAAACGGCTACCGATAACAATGTCCATCTGCTGCGGCAAACGCTGCAAAGTCTGTCGCTGCAACGCACGGGCAGCGCCACGGGGCTGGATGTGGCCAGTAGTGTAGACACGGCCGTGCTGCGCTGGTATTTACGTGACTTCGGCAACGCTCGCATCGGCCAGACCTTGCCGGTGGGTGGGGCCGACGTGCTGATCACCCCGGCCCAGGCGGAACTGGCGCTGGCCGATGGCTACAGCGGTTCCGATTTTGGCCTGACGCTGCATAAAAATCCGCCGGAACAAACGGGCATCAACGCCCGCACGTTTACCGATACGCTGCGCTGGTGGTTTTTCCACGACAGCCCCGCCCGCCCGGCCACAGAGCGGGTGATTGTGTGGGTGAAGGCGCAGGAGTGAGAGTAGACCTGACAGGTTTTCTGAAACCTGTCAGGTCTGTACGAGTATGTTTCTGGATCAGGCATTACCGACCGCTCCTTATGCGGACATCGAAAACGAGGCGTTGATTGCCCGCTGCCTGGCGGGTGAGGAAGTGGCCTATGTGGCGCTGTATAACCTGTATGCCGGGATGATTTACCGGCTGGTTTACAGTATGTTGCAAGACCGGGAAGACGCCGAGGAAGTGCTGCAAGATAGTTTTGAATACGCCTTCCGCAAATTGGGTGACTTTGACCCCCATAAGTCGGCGTTTAAGACGTGGCTGTACCGCATTGCCATCAGCCGCTGCCACAACAAGAGGCGGCGCAAATGGCTGCCCACCTTTTCACTCAGCCACCAGACGGCGCGGCAGGCGGAGGATGAGGAGACTCCCTCCCCCGACGAAACGCTCCGCCTGACGGAGACGCAGCAGGCGGTGTGGCGCGCTCTGCAACAATTGTCGCCCAAACTGCGGGAAACGGCCGTACTCCGCTATTACGAAGGGCTGTCTTACCAGGAAATTGGCGACATCCTGGGCATTCCCGGCAAAACGGCCGAATCGCGGATGCGGTTGGCGCATCAGGCATTAAAAGAGATGTTGCAGGAGAGACCCTAAGGGTTTCAAAAACCCTTAGGGTCTTGATAACTCTATGATTCAATCACCCCATTTTCAAGACGAGGAACAAATCGCCCGGCTGGTGCGGAGTACGGTGCAGGCCGCGGGGCAGATGGACAACGGCCGTTTGCGCCAACTCATGCCCCCTATTCCGGTGCGCCGGGCGCGCCAGGTCTGGCAGCGGCAGTTGGCGACGGGATTGGCGGCGCTGCTGGTTTGCCTGGGCCTGTTTGGGCTGTACCAGAGCGGCCAGCCAGGGGCGGGTGTTTCGCCCACCTATGTTGCTATCACGGCCACTTTCACTAGCGAACCAACCGCTACAGAAACACAAACGGTGACGAGTACGGCCGTCGCCCAAACCGTCATGGCCGCCACCCCGGCCCCACCAACGCCGGTAGCGGCATTGCCGTTAGACGTAATCCGTAATCCGTGATGCGTGAACCGTAAACCGAAGTCCGACCACTTCATAATTCCTAATTCATAATTCATAATTCCTATGACCGAACAGATTCACGAAAAACCAACAGCAAACGATTCCTTCCTGGCACGGCCGTTAGCGGCCACCCTTAACCTGGATTGGGAAAAGGCGATTTACATTGCCTTTATCCTGTTGGCGATTGTCACTCGCTTTTGGGGGCTGGGCGACCGGGTGATGAGCCACGACGAAAGCCTGCATACTCAGTTTTCCTACCAGTTTTACCGGGGGGATGGTTTCCAGCACACACCCCTCATGCACGGGCCGTTTTTGTTCCACATGACGGCGCTGTCTTACTGGCTGTTTGGCCCCAATGATTTTACGGCGCGGATTCCGGCGGCTATTTTGGGGGTATTGTTGGTGGCGCTGCCGTATCTGTTACGGCCGTATCTGGGCCGTGTGGGCGCGCTGTTCACCAGCTTCATGTTCCTCATCTCCCCCTACCTGCTTTACTACACCCGCTACATTCGGGAAGACATTTTTGCCATCATCGGCTATTTGCTTGTTTTCATCTTCATCCTCTACTACCTGGATCGGCGCGAAGAAAAATATCTGTGGTGGTTTGCCGGGGCGCTCTCTTATCTGTTTGCCACCAAAGAAATCTCCTTCTTTTACGTGGCGATTTTTGGCAGCTTTCTCACCATTCGCCTGCTGCCGCAAGTGCTGACGTCCGGCTGGTTTGTGAAAGTGCGCGGCAACCTGTTATGGCCGGTTGGGCTGCTGGCCATCGGGCTGGTATTGGCCGGTACCGGCTACGTCGGCCACAAATTGGCCCTGTCCCCTACTGCCGTCACCGCCACTCAGGAAAGTATTGAACCCTTTGCCGCCGATCCGGAACGGGACACGGCCGTGTCCCCGGCAACCCCCATCAGCGCCAATGAGGGCTTCTTCCGCTGGTTGGGGCTGGCAGGGGTCGTTACCGCTTCGGTCGCTTTGTTGTGGGGGGTCAGCGCCCTGCGCCCCTTCCTGGACAACTACCCCGAATTTGACTTCATCATGCTCTTCTCCACCCTCATCCTGCCAATGATCACCCCGGCCTTTATGATCATCGTCGGCTGGAAACCGGTAGATTACACCCTGGCAAGCTGCTTCCTGGAAGGGCAAGAGTTGATGACGCCGCTGCAACTGGCGCTTACCCGTTTCATCTCCCCCAGTTGGTGGGTCTGTTCCCTCTCCTCCGGGCTAATGCGCATTATCTTCTCCGTCCTTATCACCCTGACCATCTCCATCATAGTCGGCCTCTGGTGGAACCGGCGGCGCTGGCTCATCGCCGCCGCCATCTTCTGGTCAATCTTCCTGATCTTCTACACCTCCATTTTCACCAATCCCAACGGCCTGGTCACGGGCACCGTCGGTTCACTTGGTTATTGGATTGAGCAGCAAGAAGTACAACGTGGCAGTCAGCCCTGGTTCTACTACTTTTTTGTCACTCCCTTTTACGAATTTTTACCGCTCATCTTTTCCCTGCTGGCTATCCGGCTCTACCTGATCGGCGAACGGCTCAACAAAATTGTGGGTTACTGGCTGGTGGTGGTGCTGCTCTCCTGGTTCAGCTACAGCCTGATCAACTGGTGGTACAACGGCCAGGCATTGATCATGGGGCAGGCAGCCTCCCGCATTCCCGGTGGCCTGGCGGCGACCCTCATCTTGCTCGGTGGGGCGCTGCTCTGGTACTTTGTGCGCGTACCGCAAATTAAAGCCGGCTATGACCTGACCAACGGTTCCTTATTCAGCCTGTTCCGCTGGCAAATGGTGTGTGATTTTGTGCCTTTTGTGGTCTGGTGGTTGCTGCTCACCTGGGGTGCGCTCAGTTATGCCGGGGAGAAGATGCCCTGGCTCAGCACCCATTTTGTCATCCCCATGGCCATGCTGGCCGGCTGGTACTTTAATGAAAAGCTGCAAGGTCTGGATCAGAACCGGCTGTTTAGCAAAGAGGCGTTGTGGTTCTGGCTGGTTTCGATTACGGCCGTCGTCGCCTTCTTCATCGCCTTTGGGCCGGTAATCTTGGGCATCATCCCGTTGGGCGACCAGCAGTTGACCACGCTCAAACACGTGGGGCGGCTGTTAGGTGGGGTAGTAGCCTTTGGCGTTCTGGTCTGGTTATGGCAGCAGGCGCGGGCGAAGATTGACGATGCCCGCCTGCGCAGCGCCATCTGGTCCCTCAGCATCTTTACCATTCTGGCCTTCCTCACCATTCGTTTTGCCTATCTGGCCAGTTTCCCCAACGCCGACTTTGTGCGTGAATACCTGGTCTATGCGCACGGCGCGCCCGCGGCCAAAAGCGTGGTCCTCAGCCAGGTAAGCGACTTATCGCAGCGCTTGTATGGCGATAACAGCATCAAAGTGGCCTACGGCGGCAGCGGCGTACCCTGGCCCTTCACCTGGTATATGCGTCAATATCCGAACTCCGTCTATTTTGGCGAGAACCCCTCGGCCAGCCTGCAAGATTCCCCGGCCATCATCGTCGGCCGCAGCGCCTGGGACCAGGCCAGCAATGTGCTGGGGCGCGATTACACCTACAACACCTACACCTATCTCTGGTGGCCGATGGAGGATTACCGCCAGATCAACTGGAATGCCATCTTTGGCGATCCCAATTTGCCCGAAGGGGTGACCAAACGTGGCCTGGGCAATAAGGATGTGCGCCAGGCCATTTGGGACATCTGGTTCCATCGCAATTATGAGAAGTATGACCGCACCTTTGGCCGCACCCACACTGATGGCCAATGGCCGCTGCGCGACGAACTGCGCCTCTACATCCGCAATGACGTGATGGCCCAACTGTGGGATCAGGGCATTTCGCCGGTGAGCATTGAGCCGGTAGTGGAGCCATTTAGCGAAGGGGACCTGCCGGTGTCGCCGGCGCTGGTGCTGCACGCGCCCGGTTTCCCCGGCGCGGGGCCGGGTGAACTGCTGGCGCCGCGCAACATGGCGGTGGCCCCGGATGGCACGATTTTTGTGCTGGATTCCGGCAACCAGCGGGTGCAGGCATTTGCGCCAGATGGCACACTGCTGCATTCATTTGGCGAACCGGGCAGCGGCCCCGGCCAATTTAGCGCCGAGGGGCAGGGGCCATGGGGCATCGCTGCCGATGATGAGTTCGTCTATGTGGCCGACACCTGGAACCACCGTGTGCAGAAGTTTACCCATGCCGGTCAATTTGTGGGCAGTTTTGGCCAGGCGGGCGACATCAGCCAGGCGCCAGACCAGGGGTTAGGGCTGTTTTTTGGCCCGCGTGATATTGCGTTGCTGGACGACGGCCGTCTACTTGTCACCGATACCGGCAATCACCGGGTACAGGTGATGGACCGGAATGGCAATTTCCTGGGGCAAATTGGCGGGCAGAACGGCATGTCTGGCAGCAGCATGGGCTTTTTCTATGAGCCGGTGGGGGTGGCCGTAGACCCGAATGGCTTTATCTATGTGACGGACACATGGAACGGCCGTGTGCAACAGTTCACCCCGCAATTTTTCCCCGTGGGCGAATGGCCGGTTTCCAGTTGGGCCGGCAACTTCTCCATCAACAACAAACCGTATATCGCCAGCGACAGCGCCGGGCGCATCTACGTCACCGATCCGGAAAACTTCCGCGTCCTCATCTTCGGGCCTAATGGCAGCTACCTGGGCAAATTCGGCCAGTTTGGCACGGACATCAACAGCCTGGCGCTGCCCACCGGCATCTTCATTGACGCCCAGGACAACATCTACGTGGCCGACGCGGGCAACAACCGCATCCTCAAATACCCACCCATCTTCGCCCCGGCCATCCCGCCGGTAGAGGAAGCGCCAGTGGAAGAAGAACCGGCAGAGGAGATTCCGGCGGAGGAAGTCCCGACGGAGGAAGTGCCGGCGGAGGAAACGCCGGCAGAAGAAGAGACGCCAACCGAAGAACCAACGGCAACGGAGGTAGAGGAGAGTGCGGGGGAGGACACGGCCGTGCCTTCTCCCTCTCCCACGCCCCGCTCCGCCACCCCAACGCCGACCGGGTAGTGGGAATGAGTATCCCCCAACTGCTCAACCCTATCAAAGAGCTACAGGCCCACATCCGGGATGCGGTGGTGGCGGCTTGCGAAACAGCCTCTCTGGAACAGATGGCGGGCATTGCCCAGGAGGAAGCGGGCGACACCATTTACGCCATTGACCGGGTGAGCGAGGAACTGCTGGTTGAATTTTTCACCCAGGAAATTGCCAGTCATACGCCCATTGTCCTGATTGCCGAAGGGCTGCCGGGCGGCAAACTGGTGCTACCGGAAGGGACGCCAGAGGAAACGGCCGTCTGGCGCATCATCGTAGACCCCATTGACGGCACACGCGGGCTGATGTACCAGAAGCGCAGCGGCTGGATTTTGACCGGCATTGCGCCGAACAAAGGGCCACAGACCAATCTCCAGGACATCGAACTGGCAGTCCAGACAGAAATCCCGCTGGTGAAGCAGCACCTTTCGGATGTGGTCTGGGCAGTGCGCGGCCAGGGGGCGCAGGCTACTCGTTACAACCGTTTGACGCAGGAAACCGTTCCGCTGGCTCTGCATCCCTCCCGCGCCACGACGATTGCCCACGGCTTTGCCGCTATCAGCCGCTTTTTCCCCGGTGCGCGAGAGGTGCTGGCAGCGATTGATGAAGAGGTGGTACTGGCGGCATTGGGGCCGGTGCAGCCAGGCAAGGCGCACTGTTTTGAAGACCAGTACATTTGCAGCGGCGGGCAGTTGTATGAATTGATGAGTGGGCATGACCGCTTTTGCGCCGATTTACGGCCGTTGCTGGAACCCCTCCTGGCGCAAAAAGGACAGGCATTGGGCATCTGCTGCCACCCGTATGACCTGTGTACGGAACTGATTGCGCGGGAGATGGGGGTGATGGTGACGGATGAAAGGGGACGGCCGTTGGCCGCCCCCCTCGACGTGGAAAGCGATGTCACCTGGGTGGGTTACGCCAACCCCGCCATCCGCGCCCAAATTGAGCCACCTTTACACACTGCCCTGATTCGGCGTGGGCTGGTACAATAAGAATAGATACACGGGTTTTATGGATCAGACGGATTGACACGGATGTTTATGATATGACCAAAAAGCAGCCAACTTCTCCCCATGACACACCATTTTTTTTTGCTCCCCATTGGGAGCGCTCCCAATTCCAATCCGCGAAGGAATT
>JAHBVI010000138.1 GCA_019637635.1 Anaerolineae bacterium | reverse complement strand
AATGACATCCAGATCAAATGGATGGTGCTGCCCGGCGATGAAATGCCAATGGGCAGCAGCGGCAATCATGGCGGCGTTGTCGGTGCAGAGGATGGGCGGTGGGAAACGGACGGGAATGGAAAGACGCTCTCTCATGGTTTGCCGCAGGGCGCTGTTGGCCGAAACGCCGCCCGCTAGATGCACGGCCGTAACCCCATAAGCCAGCGCCGCCCGTTCCGTTTTTGTGACCAGCGCGTCTACCACGGCGGCCTGAAAGCTGGCGGCTACGTCAGGAATGGCGTGCCGCTGCGCCGCTGAGGGCTGCATTTGCCGCATCACGGCCGTTTTCAAACCACTAAAACTAAAATTAAAGCCATCATCCATCACACCGCGCGGAAATTTATACGCCTGCGGGTTGCCGCTGCGGGCAGCGCGGTCAATGGCCGGGCCGCCAGGAAAGGGCAGCCCCAGCAGCCGCCCCACTTTGTCAAACGCTTCCCCGGCGGCGTCGTCCAGCGTACCGCCCAGATGTTGGTAACGGCCGTGATCCACCATCAGATACAGTTCCGTGTGCCCGCCGCTGACCACCAGGTTCAAAATGGGAAAGGTAAAATCCTCGGCTTCTTCGCTGAGCCACAACGAGTAAATGTGCCCTTCAATGTGGTTGATGCCCAGCAGCGGTTTATTTCGCGCCAGGGCTAACCCTTTGGCCATATTCACCCCCACCAGCAGCGAACCTACCAGCCCCGGCCCCTGAGTAACGGCAATACAATCCACGTCGTCCAGCCCCAGGTGCGCCGCCTCCAACGCCTGATTGACGACGGTGTGAATGACTTCAATGTGGCGGCGCGAAGCCACCTCCGGGAAGACGCCGCCATACTGCGCGTGTAAATCCACCTGGCTGGCGATGATATTGCTGAGGATGGTACGGCCGTTTTCCACCACCGCTGCGGCCGTTTCATCACAGGAAGTTTCGATGGCTAGGATACGAGTTAATAGGGTCATATCATTTAGAGATTAAGAGATTGGGAGATTGGGCAATCTCTTAATCTCCCAATCTCCTAATCTCTTCTTTTGCCCAGTTTACCAGCGATTGTATCAGGTTATCAACCTGTTCGGGTAAAACTGTGCGCGGGTCTAGCAGGTAACGGCCGTCTTGAATGCGCCCAATCACCGGTATTTCTTCGGCCCGCAGCCGGGCTGCCAGGGCGGTGGGGTTGGCGGCTGCCAGGGCCACCAGGCAGGTGGGCAGGCTGGTTCCGGGCAGGCTGCCGCCGCCAACGGTAGATTCCCCATCCACCAATTCGGCGGCAATGCCGTGTGTGTGCAGGTGCGCGACCCATTCTTGGGCTACGGCCGTCACCTCGGCCACCGACAGGCTGATCATGCGCCAGACGGGTACGGCCGTGAGCGCCTCATCGCGCACATAATGGGCCAACGTGGCGGCTAACCCGGCCAGGCAGAGCTTGTCGGCGCGTACTGCTCGCGCCAGCGGGTGCTGCTGGCAGCGGCCGATCAGGTCGGCCCGTCCCACCAGAATGCCCGCCTGTGGCCCGCCCAGCAGTTTATCGCCACTAAAGGCCACCAGATCACAACCGGCCTGGACGCCGCCCGGCACGGTTGGCTCTGGGTCAAGGCCGAAGGGCGCGGTATCCAGCAGTGCGCCGCTGCCCTGGTCAAACAGCAGCGGCAGGTGGTGGCTGTGGGCCAGTTTCGCCAGTTCCGCCAGCGATGGTTCGCTGGTGAAGCCGACGATTTTGTAATTGGAGTGGTGTGTCACCAGGATGGCGGCGGTTTGGTCGTTAATGGCGCGGGCATAGTCGCGCAAATGGGTGCGGTTGGTAGTGCCCACTTCCACCAGTGTGGCGCCTGACTGTGCCATTACATCGGGAATGCGAAAGCCGCCGCCAATTTCCACCAGTTGTCCCCGGCTGATGATGACCTCACGGCCGTGACACAACGCCGTGAGCATGAGCAGCACCGCGGCGGCATTGTTGTTTACCACCAGCGAGCTTTCGGCCCCGGTCAGGCGGGGCAGCAGTTGGGTGGCGTGGACGCTGCGCGAGCCGCGTTCCCCGGCAGCCAGGTCATATTCCAGGTTGCTGTAGCTGTGGGCGGCGGCTATGGCCTGGCGCGCCGCCTGGCTGAGCGGGGCGCGCCCCAGATTGGTATGCACGATGACGCCGGTAGCGTTGATGACGGGGCGCAGGCTGGGCGCGAGTTGGCCCGCCAGCCAGTCAGCGGCGGTTTGCACGAAGTTAGCCGGGGTGGGCACGGCCGTGACCGTCCCCTGCAAAATGCCCGTCCGCGTCTCGTCGAGGATATGGCGCAGCGCTTCGGTGGTGAGGGCACGGCCGTAGGTGGAGAGGAGGACGGCCGTTTCCGGCATTTGCAGCAGCCGGTCCACCCCCGGCAGTTCACGCAGCTTTATTTGTTGGGGATCATTGGCCATAGGTTATCTACCGGCAAGCTAATCCGAAAAGTTGTGCCAGCGCCTAATTCGCTGGTGACGGAGACATCGCCGCGATGGGATTGCACGATCTCTTTCACCAACGCCAGCCCCAACCCCGTGCCGCCGTGTTGACGTTTGCTGTGGCTGTTTACCTGGTAAAAGCGTTCAAATATCCGCCCCAACTGTTCTTCGGGGATGCCCATGCCGGTGTCGGCAACTTCTAATACTACCTGGTTTTCTTCAGACAACAGACGCAGCGTGACCGCACCTTCGGATGGGGTAAACTTGAAGGCATTGGAAACCAGGTTGTCTACTACCCGCCGCAAATGAGTGATGTCGCCCAGGATGGGGGGGATGTTTTCGGCAATATCCGTGTGCAGCGCAATGTTTGTTTTGTCTGCTTGCAGGCGATATTCATCCAGCATGGCATAGAGCAGTGTGTCAAGTTGTACTTCTTCGCGGCGTAGTTCCTGGGTTTCGGCGGCAAGCATGGCGGTCAGGTCATCCATCAGGTCAATTAACATGCGCACGCGCCGCGAGATGATGTCTACCGACCCTTGCAGGCGGGGTGTTAGTTCCCCCAAGGCGCCCATGCCCATCAGTTCGGCGTGGCCGTGAATGATACCCAACGGCGTGCGCAGTTCGTGGGAAACGGTCTGGATAAATTTGTTTTTCAGGTCATCCAGTTCCGCCTGGCGGGCCAGGGCATTGCGCAGGGCGGTCGTGCGCTGGTGGGCTTCAGCATACATACGGGCATGTTGGATGGCAATGGCCGCCTGGCGACCAATGGCTTCGGCCAGGGCAATCTGGCGGTCGGTGAACCGGCGACGATTATTGTCCAGATTAAAGAGGACGAGGACGCCCAGGCAAGTGTCGGCAGCAGTGAGGGGCACAGCCATGAGCGCCTTGACTCCTACCTTGATCCATTTAGGCTGCGCCAGATGATAACTGGGATAATCTTCCACATACACTGTTTCGCCACGCTGAACCACTTCCCAGGCGATGCCCCGGCCACGCGGCGCCGGCCGCAGCACGATGCTTTCCGGGATGTTATGCGGGTAAAAGGTCATAATCTGATGGTCAATTACCAGCCCCAACAGCCCGGCGTCCGCGCCCGTCAGGTCGGCCGTCATGCGCAAGACCTGGCCGAGGATGGTCGGCAAATCCATGGTGCTGCCCAGCGTGCGCGTGATTTCATTGAGTTGTTGTTCACGGATCAGGTTCAGGCGCGTTTCATTGAGCAGTTGGACGTTGTGCAGCGCCAGCGCCGTCATATGCGCCAGCGTTTGCCCGGCGGCCACATCGTCGGCGGTGAAAGGAATGGGCTGGTCACGATAGGTGATCAGTGATCCCAATAACGTGGATTCGGCCGTCAGCAGGGGAAAGGCAACGTAGGCGTGGAAACCTTCAGCGGCCATGATGGGGCGCAGGGGGGCAGTACGGCCGTCGCTGTAAATGTCCTGGATGATGATCGGCTCTGGGTTTTGCCGCAGCCGCGAACTGGGCGCAATCTCGGCATTCTCACAAAGGGCCATGATGTATTCTGGCGACAATCCTTCAGCCGCCGGGCAGGTGGTACGTTCTTCGTCATAGAAGAAGATGGCGGCGCGGTTAGCCGTCAGGGATTTTCGGGCAGCGGTGAGCACGGCCGTCCACAAATCCTCTGGTGTCGTGGCGGCCAGCAGCGCTTTGGCTGTTTGCATCAGAAGGGCCTGCTGCTGATCCGGGCTGGTGAGTGTTGGTTCACTCTTGCTGCCAGAAGCGCGAAGCGTGGTGGGTGATGGGTGGCGAGTGGGGAGCGTCTGTTCAAGCTGGCTCATAATGGGAACCCCCTCAACGTCTTGTCAACTACCGGCGTAGGCGACGGCGCGCAAGGCAAAGAGGGCCATTTCTTGCACGGCCGTTTCCGCCTCTCGCTCTGGTTCTGGATACGCCAACAGGTTGAGCACCATTTCATCAAAAGCGCCGGCATAACCTTCGGCCACGCGACGCACATTTTGTGGTGGGATAGTCTGTTGGGTAAGGGCGGCGGTTAACGGCCGTTGCCACATCTTCACCAACCGCTCCCGAAACTCCAGCCGCCGCTCCGCCAGCGAGGGCACCGCGCCCACGCCGCCTACCAGCAGCAGTTGAATCACCGCCGGTTCATACAGGGCGATGTTCACGTAGGCTTGAATTCCTTTCAACAGTTGGTGGGGCAGGTCGGCGCGGCTGTTGATCGCCTGTTCCATTGCTTGCAGCAGGAAATCGGCCGTCTCCTCATACAGATGCACAAACAGCGTTTCTTTATCCGGGAAGTAAAAATAAAACGTGCCAATCGCCACGTCCGCGTCCCGCACAATGTCACGCACCGTCGCCGCGTGGTACCCCTTTTGGGCAAAAACGCGCACCGCCGCATTCATCATCGCCGTGCGTTTGGCGTCTTTCTTTTGCCTGGTTCTCTCCGACGTGCTGTACTCTGTCATCTGCTCATCCAGGCGTCCCGCCCTAGAAGCTGGTGACCGGTCTCTGACCGCGCCATCCACCTCTAGGAGGATACTTGACCTTTGAGTAAGGGTCAATGCGTTGGCATAATCGCTTATTCCTATTTTTGCCACCTACCTGCACCTTGACGGCCCATTACCCATCCCGCATACTTCTTGTTAGTTGTGGTTAGCTCTGCTGCCTGCGCCATTCCACAAAAACCATTCCCCCTTATTTTGAGCCGTAGGTGATCTGGCAGATCGTCCTACCGGAAAAGGAGTTTAGCCATGTCAGAGAGTGTTTATAAAGTCATTGAGTTAGTGGGAACCAGTTCCGAATCGTGGGAAAAGGCGGCAACCGTGGCCGTCGAACGCGCTGCCCAATCCCTGCGCGATCTGCGCGTTGCCGAGGTAGTAGAACTGGATATGCACCTGGAAGATGGCAAGGTTGTCACCTACCGGGCCAAAGTCAAAGTGTCCTTTAAGTATGAAGAAGGTTGAGTAAACAGTGGCGCGGTTTGAAACCGGCCACAGCAGGTGATACGTGATGCGTGAGGGGAAGCCTCTGGTCACGCATCACACGTCACGCATCACGTTAACGGCCGTCCGAAAACACAGACAAACCCAGGACGTTTTTCGGACGGCCGTCTTTTATACTCTCCCCATCACTGACCAAAACAGGGTTTTGCCCCCGCGTCATATTTCACCTTAACGTTCATTTTATCAACTCAAGGAGACACTCAGATGCGACGATTCATCGGCTATTTGATCTTGCCTGCCATTCTCCTGGCGGGCATCTTTATCATGGTGATGCCCACCGGTTCCAGTGCGTTGGCCGGCGGTTCGCCCCTGCCCGCACCCCTACCCGGCGGCAACCAACCAACCATCACCCTCAGCGCCAATCATGGGCTGCCGGGCACGGCCGTGACCGTTTCCGGGCAAGGCGTATCTCCCTATCCCGGCGTGCGCGTGGTCTGGCTGGATGAGCAAACCACCACCAGCCTGGCCGTGGCCCCGGTGGGGAATGGGCAGGCGTACAGTGTGCAGGTGCATGTGCCGGACACGGCCGTGACCGGCCCCTACCGCATCTGCGCCGCCGTCACCGGTACGCCCCAGGCCACCTTCGCCTGCAAAAACTTCACCGTAGACACCCCCGCCCCCGGCAGCGTCAGCGGCCAACTACCCCTGTCGCTCAATGCCCTGCCCGGCAGCATGGCCATCAACAATCCCGATGTCCTAAACGCCACCGCCAACCTCTATGACCGGCAGGGTAACGTCATCGCCAGCACCCCCGTCAACGCCAACGGCAGTTTCAGCCTGAGCAATGTGCCCCCCGGCACATACACCGCCGCCATCGCCGGCATCGTGCCCGTTGTGGTGCAAAACGCCCAGGTCACCATTGCCAGCGGCGGGCAGGCCACCTTCAACCCCGCACCCTTCCCGCAATGCCAGAAAGGCAGCGTGGTTGCTGTGCGCATGACCCCCTCCGGCAAAGCCACCGACCAGTTTGAATTTGGCTCCTACGTCAACTATTGGCCGTATGACCAGGCCGGGCCAAAGATCAACTTCCAGGTAGATATGCAGCTTCTCAGCGGCGCAACGCTGGGCCTCATGCCCGTCTATTTCGACCGGAACGAGGGCAGCGATTACCTGTGGGCCGCTATTGATGCCCCGGCTCAGGGCACAACCTACAATTTCGACAAATGGGTAGCCACCGTAGACGTGGGTGTGCGCCAGTTCAAATTCCGCCCCGGCATCTCCGGCGGGCAGGGCTGCGCCAACGCCGCGGACGGCACCCGCCGCGTCCACATCATCGAACACCCCATGCAAAACAATGCCCTGCAAGGGTATGTGGATCGCCGTGTCACCGACCTGGTATGGGACGGCAGCCGCTACGCCTTCGACGTGAAACTTCACAGCAGCTACAGCGGTTATGACTTCCTCATCCCTTACTTCGCCATCAACGGCCAGCAGAAACTGCCCATTACCTTTCCCAGTCCACCGCCCAATCTGCCTTATCTGGGCGAGCAACTTAACACGTTGGGAGGTACCGCCTTCAACATCCAGGGGACGATTGACCTGGATGGCAACATAACCTTGCAGGCTGTTCGCACCCGTTCCCGCTCGCACATCCTGAGCCAGAACAGCGTCATCAACAGCATTGCCCCCCTCTTCCCGGAAGGCGGCGAGGTGCCGATGGGCAACACCGCCTCGGCACAGACCGCCGGTATTCCCCTGTACCGCGCCAATGCGGCCCAATCGTTAACCGACCAACTGCGCCAATTTACCTACACCGTTGACCCCATCACGCTGTTTGATTATGACAAAGAGGTGGATGTGTATGAGGGACTGCTCTTTTCCGCCGCCGGTCTGGCCGATGTGCGCATTAAGATTACCCTGGGCGTAAGTGGGGATATGGTTATCCAGGGTACTTTACGGCCGTTGGCCCCCAGCATGAGCGTCACGGCCGTCACCCACACCCGGCCGCGGGTGGACATCACCGTTGCCCTCAATGCGCTGTTTGGCGTCGCCAGCGGCGGGGCTACCACCCGCACCGAAGCAGAAATGCGCTACCCCATTTCCATGGACTCCGATGACCCGGACGTGATTTCCCTCTTTGACGCCTGTATGCGGCTGAAAGTGACGCTGCTTTTCTGGGCACGAATCAACCTGCTTTTTGAAAGCATGCAGTGGAATCTGGCCGAGGAAACGATTGTGGACTACACCGAAGGCAACTGCTCCTTACCGCTGGCGCTGATGGGCGGCACAGTACCTACCCACACCCCACCGCGTATTATGACCGCGCCCCAAATCGCCACGGACGCCAATGGCAATATGCTCGCCACCTGGGTTGAAGATACCACGCCCAGCGCCGCCATCCCCAGCCCCAAAGTGATGGCCGCCTTCTGGAACAGCCAGAGCGGGCAGTGGGGCGCGCCGTTAGCCCTGACAAACGGTACCCGCATGGTGCAAGACCCCGTCGCCGCCTTCTATGGTAACAGCGGGCAGGCCATGATCGCCTGGTCGGAAAACGTCATCACCCCGGCTGATGAGCAGGCCGCCACCGGCATGAACGACATCCTCAAGTGGCAGGAAATCTACTACGCCACCTGGAACGGCGCCCAGTGGGGCCAGCCGGTACGCCTGACCAATGACCAATTGCCGGACGGCCAGGCGGCCATTGCCGGCGACAGCCAGGGCATCACCCTGGCCTGGGTTAACGACGCCGACGCCGATTTAGCTACGCGCACCGATTGGCGCATCGTTGTGCGCCAGTGGGATACCAACAGTTGGAACACGGCCGTATTGCTCAACGGCCACCTCAACAATGCCGCCAACTACCAGGTCAGCGCCGACCGCCAGGTGGTGCAGGGCGTTTCGCGCCAGGTATTGGCCTGGACGGTGGACACCGACGGCAATCTGGCGACTTCCGGCGACCGCTGGGTGACGGTGTTTGATTGGAACGGAACTAACTGGGTGAAAGACCCGACCAACACCCTGCCGCTTCACAGCGATTCGCCCAGCGTGGCCTACGTCCCTGGCGGGCAAGACCTGGCGCTGGCCTTCCTGCGCCGGACGCCTGACGGCAGTGGCAATTACGCCGGGATGGGCAATACCGCCCACCTGTGGAGCGCCTATCTTACCTTTGGCGGCAGTTGGGGCAAGTTTGTGGTAACGGACGAGGCCGGGCAGCCGGTGCGCGCCGAGCAGCCGCAGGTGGACGTAAGCGCCACCGGTGAAGCGCTGATCATCTTCCGCCGCTTTGGAACGGTAGCCACCAATGGCGAATTGGGGCAGGTAGCTCTGACGCGCCTGATGCCTACCGGCCAGGCGTACCCGCCGCTGTACCTGACGGATGATGCCCGCCAGCACTGGCAGGCCGCGCTGGGCATCAACAAGAGTACACATGAGGCAGTGCTGCTGAACGTGGGGCGGGCCATGCCGGACGCAGCGGCGCTGGCGGGTATACGGTTGGCAACCGATGGCGCGGCTACGCCTGCACTGAGTACAGCCGAAGTGGCCGTGACCCACACCATTCTCAGCGGTACGGGGGATACGTTGGAAACGGCCGTGATGCAACCCGCCGCCGACCCCGCCCTCGACCCCGCACTGGCACTGTCCCAGGTACATGCCCCGGTTGGCGCCATGGTGACGATTACGGCCACCGTGCGCAACGTGGGCCGGGCCGACGCCACCGGCCTGGAAGTGAAGTTATATGCTGGTACGCCGGGCAGCGCCTCTTTGCTGGCTACACAGGCGACCGCGCCGTTGACCTTTAATGAGTCACGCACGATCAGCTTCCAGGTACCCAGAAGCGCCGGCATGATGCCGGTATATGCCCAGGTGGTAACAAATGGGGGCAATGTGACGGCGGCGAATGATGTGGCTACGGCCGTGTTGGGTGCGCTCCTGCCGCCCACGTTGGTGCGGGTAGACCCCAGCCCGCTGGTAAGCGGCGCGGCGCAGGTGGCCTGGCAGGCCCCGGCTATCGTTAACGTGGCCGGATACCGCATCCTGCGGGCAACGGCCGTTAGTGGGCCGTATGAACTGGTGGGCGAAACCACCGCCACCTACTTCACGGACAATCTGCTGGCGAGCGGCACGACATACCATTACGTGGTGCAGGCTTACGACGCCGATGGGTTGGTGTCGCCCTACAGCAGCGAAGCCACTTTCGCCCTGGCGAATAATACCATTTACTTGCCCATCATCGTGCGCTAAGTAAGCGTCCATTTATTACTACCTCTCCGACAGAGATTAAGAGATTGGGAGATTAGGAGATTGCCAATCTCTTAATCTCTTAGTCTCCTAATCTCAGATTGGGAAGTTGTTTTTAGACGCTTACTAAGCGCGGTTTATGGGCAACCGTCGTTGTCGCAGTTTTTTTAAGGGGACGGTGTGGGCGTCGGTGTAGCCGGGTAAGATCTCAAAAAATCGTAATTACCGCCCCCACTTTCAATCACGAGTGTCAATGTATGAAAGCCTTCAGTCAGGAAATATCCAGACGGTAACAAGTTTATTATTATCCAGTTTTGTACGTCACTCGTATAAGGTATTGTAACTGGGCCGGTAACATCTACATCGTCAATTTCCAAATGAAAGCTGGCGGCGTCAGAAAGCGAAGAAACAAAGCCCAGAAAATAATACGTGTGTGGATATGTAACCTCAATATCAAACTTCAACCACTCACCAACCTCAGTCCAGCCAACAAAATAACTGTTACCCCACCCAGGATTGATAGCAATACCCAAATCAACCCCTTCATCCGAGCGATATTCACCTCCTTGATTGAGCGCGTCCATATCGTGATAGGCAATGCCTTCACCACCACAATTAAAGTTTTCAAAATGCAAGTGGAGTTCGTTCGGCAAAATCACCGGGCCATAGGGGCAACCGGTTGAAGTTGGTGTTGGTGTCATGGTGGTAGTTGCGGTGATAGTCGGTGTAGCCGTGAGAGCGGTAGCTGTTGCTGTAGGGGTAGATGTGAGTGTGCTTGTGGGGGTGGTGGTTACTGAAAGGGTTGGAGTGGTTGACGGTGTAAAGGAAGGTGTTGCAGTTGGTGGCGTGTCAAGATGATCTCTTACTACATACGGCAGAAAAACCCCCGCTGTCGGCGTCATAAAACCATCCAGGCCGTTAATTTTTTGGCGTGAATCTCCGTTATGTACCCACCAGGCAGTGACAGAGCCTATGATCACACTCCCTAAAACTATGGCAAAAACTGAGGCACTTAATCGCTTAACCATGTCAGACCCCTATCCAGTTCTGCCATGCGCCTTTTGCGTTCTACAGAACTGGGATGTTTCAGGGAGGATTATATCATAGCCACGGCCGTGCCTCCCCTATACCCTCCTTACCCCCATTCGCTGTCTCTCCTTCGTTAAACCTTCGTAAATGTAACCAACTTTACACCCCAATTCGGTGAATGTGCGCGGGGAGTTGGATATAATCGCGCCTGCCTGGACGGCCGTAATCTGTAATTCGTCATTCGTAATCCGTAATCGGTGAAACGACGGAAAACAGTTCACGGATAACGGTTCACGGATAACGGTTCACAAATCACGGCTCACGGTTTACGGATTACGATTCAGTCAATGAACGTCACGCAGGAAATTAAAAGCCGGTTGGACATTGTAGATGTTGTCTCTGAGACCGTGACGCTGCGGAAATCAGGGCGAAATTACGCTGGCTTTTGCCCCTTCCACGCCAACAGCCGCACCCCCGCTTTTTTTGTCTTCCCTGAAACCCAGACCTGGCGCTGCTTTGGCGCCTGCGCCGAGGGCGGCGACGTGTTTACCTTTATGATGAAACGGCAGGGATGGGAGTTCAAAGAAACCCTGGAACATCTGGCGCAGCGGGCAGGTGTGGAGTTACACGAATATACGCCCGAAGAGAAAAAGCGCCGCTCCCACGCCGATAAACTGACCGATTTGCTGGGCGCGGCGGCCGACTATTTCCACCAGCTATTTCTGCACGCCCCGCAGGCAGAAGGAGCGCGGCGTTATGTCAAGGGCGAACCCGAAGCGGCTTCGGGCCGTGCCCTCACCGATGCCACCATTGCCGCTTTCAAAATCGGGTACGCGCTCGATTCCTGGGACGCCTGCCGCACTCATTTCAACGCCCAGGGGTACACTGACCAGGAACTGCTGGAGGTGGGGCTGCTGACCGAAAATGAAGAAAAAGGGTCACGCTATGACCGCTTTCGTAACCGGTTGATGATACCCATTCGGGATAGCGACGGCCGTACCGTTGGTTTTGGCGCCCGTACCCTGGACAAAGACGGCCTGCCCAAATACCTCAACTCCCCGCAAACCCTGGTCTTCGACAAAAGTCATCTGCTCTTTGGTCTGGACATGGGCAAACGCGACATCCGCGAAGCCCGGCAGGCGGTGATTGTGGAAGGGTATATGGATGTGATTCAGGCGTGGCAGGCCGGTTTCCGTAACGTGGTGGCCCAAATGGGCACGGCGCTGACGGAAGCGCAGTTGCAGCAGTTAAAGCGGTATACCAAACGCTTTGTGCTGGCGCTGGACGCGGACGCCGCGGGTGCGAAGGCCACGCTGCGCAGCCTGCAAGTGGCCCGCCAGACACTTGACCGGGACGTGGAAGTGAAGTTTGACGCTTTTGGCCTGGTACAGTACGAAGGGCGTTTGCAGGCAGACATTCGCATCGTCACCCTGCCGGCAGGGGAAGACCCGGACAGCATCATCCGCACCGACCCGGCGCGTTGGCCGCAGTTGGTGGCCCAGGCGCAGCCGGTGGTGGCCTACGTGATTGGTGTGGCTACCCAAGATTTGGATATGCGCGATGCCAAGGCAAAAACGGCCGTTGCCCAACAAATCATCCCCCTCATCAAAGATATTGCCGACCCGATTGAGCGCGACCATTACTGGCAAGAGTTGGCGCGGGCGCTGCGCGTGGACGAGCGCGCCCTGCGCCAGACGCGCCTGCCGGATACGTCCCGCCCGGCGGCCCCGTCCGCGACGGCCTCACCCCCCGCCGCCAAATCTGCGCCTAAACCGGGAAATGGGGGTACGGCCGTGCCCCGCCCATCCGGCAAGCAAATTCAAGGCAACGACCTGCGCCAGGCGCATTTTCTGGGCCAATGTTTACGCCAGCCCTATCTGGTGCAGCAGGTGAACGACCGATTGACGCAATGTGGGCAAACGGCCGTGACCGAAAAAGATTTTCTAAACCCGGAAGACCGGGCCATCATGCAGCTATTACCACAGTGGTTACAAACAAGCGGCAGCGTCAATTACTCGGCGGTTGTCACGATTGACGAATTGTGGGATATTTTGGACGCTGCTCCAGCAGCGCCGCTTACCACACGGGCACACTACCTCCTGTCGCTCTCCCAAACGCCCGACGTGGAAATGGAGCGACTGGCCGATCAACTCATGTTGTCTGTGTTAGATTGGCGTTTGGAGAAAACACGCGAACTGGTCAATGAAGTGGAACAGTATTACAAAGAGGCCCAAATTGAAAATGACGCCGAAGCAGTGGAAATATACCAGCAGTTAAAACGGGAACTACCGTTAGTGGTCTGGCAGCTAAACAAAGCCCGCAACGCGATGACAGCAGCTAACCGACGACGTGTGGCCGACAAAGTTTGAGATACATCAGGAATTAAAAATGAGTGAGTTGTCGCCCGAACTTGAAAACGATGAATTTGAAGAAGAAGACGGCTTTGAAGGCGAAGAAACGCTGGATATTGAGGCGCTGGTCAAAAAAGCGCGCCGCTCCCGGCAGATAAATGAATCAGACGTCCAGGCTTTGCTGGCAACGGCCGATGAAGACCAGGCCGACCGGCTGTACGCCCGCCTGCAAAAACTGGACGTGCGCGTGGTCAATGCCGATGGCGAAGTGCTGAACGACCTGGGCGAACCGGCCAATTTCCTTGATCTGGATGATGACGATTTACTGGCCGATGATGCCGGCGATTATCTGGCAACGGCCGTTGAAGATGACCCCGTCCACACCTATCTCAAAGAAATCGGCCAGGTACCGCTGCTGACCGCCGAACAAGAAATCTGGCTTTCTACCCAACTGACTGCTGCCTCAGCCCTGGAAAGCCTGAGCTTACGAGTGGCCGAAGAAGGGGACGATTCGGAAGAAGAAGTGGATTTGCGGGCGATGATGTTGAATTACACCCGCCTACGGGAAAATGAAGCGACTGCCAGAGAAGTCAGCGCCGCCATTCATGTGCCGCCGCCGGAAATGCTGCCGCTTATTGTCGAAGCCTGCACACTGCGGCGGGGATGGCAGGAACAACAAACCTCCTATCTACGCGACTACCTGAATCAAGGCATTTGGGGCCAGGATGATGCCTGGACAGAACTGGCGCAGACCTGTTTTGCCATGTTCACGGCCGTCTACCTCATTCCCCCCGATATTGCCCGCAAAATAGAAGATGCTGTCCGGCGCGACGGCCGTTTGCCGGACGAAACAACCGTCTACCAATGGCTCTCCGCCGACAAAGTCGGTCTAAAATACAACGAATATATGATTTATGAGCTGGCCGAAGACGCCAAAAACGCCCTGACCGGGGCCAACCTGCGCCTGGTTGTCAGCGTCGCCAAACGGTATATGGGGCGCGGCATCCACCTGCTTGATCTGGTGCAGGAAGGCAACGTCGGCCTGCTGCGCGCCGTGGAAAAATTTGACCATACCAAAGGTTTCAAATTCAGCACCTACGCCACCTGGTGGATTCGCCAGGCCGTCAGCCGGGCCATCGCCGACCAGGCTCGTACCATTCGCATCCCCGTCCACATGTTTGAGACCATCAACAAAATCGTCAAAATGCAGCGAGACCTGGTGCAACAACTGGGGCACGAACCATCCGATGAAGAATTGGCCCTGGAACTTGACTTCCTCACCCCCGAAGAAACGGCCGCCATTAAAGACGCTCTGGCCAATGGCTTGCCCGTTGATCCTGTGCTGAACCGCAAATGGCGGCAGGCGGTGGCTAAAATCCGGGAAATCAAACGTATCTCCATGGACCCCATGTCACTGGAATCACCGGTTGGCTCTGAAGACGCCACGGAAATGGGCGACTTCATCCCCGACGAGGCCGCGTTGGAGCCGGTAGACGCCGCTTCCAAAGAACTGCTGCGTGAGCAAATCCGGCAAGTTCTGGGCTACCTCAGCGAACGGGAGCGCGAGGTGCTAGAAATGCGCTTTGGCCTCAACGACGGCAAGGACCACACGCTGGAAGAGGTGGGCAAGGAATTTGGCGTCACCCGCGAGCGCATCCGCCAGATCGAAGCCAAAGCCCTGCGCAAACTGCGCCACCCCAGCCGCAGCAAAGCCCTGCGTGACTACCTGTCGTAGGGCGATTTTTCCAAATCGCCCCACCATACAAAAAACACGGCCGTTGCCCGCGCTATTCAACTCTCCACTCACCTGGGCGGTCAGTTGGTGGTACTGGCTGCTTCTGGCAGCGATGGTATGGCATAAGTGAGCCAGCCTTCGTCTGGTACGGCCGTTTATCCCACGCGCATCTACAACTAACCAAGCACCCACCAAAAGCCACGCCAAAACCGGTCGGAAACGGGCCGGTGAGTGGCAAGCAGATGCGGCGCGGTGTGGAACACCGGCCACACCAAAGGTTGCCCAGGGTGTTGTAGGCGTAGGTGTGCGTGTACTGGCCGCTGCCTACGCCGTTGGTCGCCGCCGAAGTCAGCCGATTGAGATGGTCATAGCTGAAACACGGTTCTTCGGCCACAAAGACCGGCAGCCATTCGATGACGGTGAAGGTGAGATAGTAGAGGACGGCCCCCTCCTGAATCTGGTACGTTTCCATGCCGCGAATTGTACGCCAGGCAACGATACCACGCGAAAAGTGACGCAGCGGCGAATGAAAACCAGGCTGGTGACAGGCAGACACGTGGGGCACGGTCTGGAAGACCGGCCCCAGCAGCCCCAGAAGACCACGCCCCAGCAGGATTCTAATTGTCGTTGGCCGCACCACACCGAAAAAGAAACATCAACCAGGAAGCCCACGCTGGAGCAGGGCAAACAAAATCAATAAAAATGGCAAACCACTTATCAATAACATCAAGAGGGCTACAATACGGATGAGCCATTTATGTGCAGACCAACTTACAAATGATCTAAAAAAGGAAGAGAATGGCAAACCAGCCTCTTGGGTATAGCTGTAAAAGCCTTGAGCCCATTGGACATAGCTTGCATATCGGAGCCAGAGTATCACGTTAAAAAACAGACTATACAAAAACAGCAAACCAAATACGCCGAAAAAGATAATCGGTTCGTTCATCGAAATTGTAACCTCCAAAAACTTGAGCTTGTTATTCTGTTGCTCCACCAAACCATTGCGGGAACCATTTTTGATAGAACCAAGGCGTACTTGATCCATTATCATAAAGCATGCCTGTGTATTGCAATCCAATACCAGCTTGGGGAGAATAAATTCCAGTCTGCCACACCCCCTGCTGTGGCCGGTCTTCCAGACCGTGCCACACCACCTTGGCCAACCGGAACCTCTTTGCTCACCACACCACCTCCGTCAATATCACATCCGTCTCTCCCGGCGGGTCCAGCAGCCAATAGGCCGCCGACGAAAACCGCCAGGCCGTTGCCTCCCCTACCAGCCCCTTGCGCACCGGGTTGTCATGGATGTATCGCACTTTTGTCTGCCAGAATTCGGCCGTCCAAATCGCCACCGCATGTTTGCTCTGCTGCCAGAACTGCCGGGCGCGGTCGGTGCGGGCTGTGCCTTGCATCACCTGGGCGAAGGTGGCGGGCTGGTGTTTTTCACTATAATCAGCCAGTCGCCGCCCGGTGAATTGGCGCATATCGCGTATGGTGTGGCACAGCCGTTCGTTGTCAAAGTCCGCGTCAAACAGCATGACGTGGGCATGGGTGGGCATGAGAACAAAAGCGTTGCTGCGCAGCGATTTGTGGTGGTAACAGTAGTTCAGGCTGTCGGTGAGGATTTGGCAAGGCTCTTCGGCCACAAAGACCGGCAGCCATTCGATGACGGTGAAGGTGAGATAGTAGAGGACGGCCCCCTCCTGAATCTGGTACGTTTCCATGCCGCGAATTGTACGCCAGGCAACGATACCACGCGAAAAGTGACGCAGCGGCGAATGAAAACCAGGCTGGTGACAGGCAGACACGTGGGGCACGGTCTGGAAGACCGGCCCCAGCAGCCCCAGAAGACCACGCCCCAGCAGGCTGGCGAAGTGGTCACATATACGCTGGACTATGCTGGTGGCGGCCGTGTCCTGCTGGAAGAAGGTGGCGCGTTCTCAGACAGCAAACATTACCTTTACGGCCTGGAATGTATTGCCGAACTGGTGGACGCCGATGAGGCTGAGAATGAAGAATGGCGATTCTACCATCAGGATGGCAACCATCTAGTACGGCAGACCACGAACATGACCGCCACGGTAACCCTGGCCTGGACATACTCCCCGGAAGGTGCTGTTGTCCTAGGTGAAAAAGGGCCGGTTACCAACCTGGGCTGTGGGGCAATTTATGACTGGTCTACGGGGTTGGTATTTAAAAAGGGACGCTATTTCGACCCCAATACCGGCATCTGGATTACGATGGGCGGCATGGTGGTCTGGAACGGGAGGCAAATCAGCGTCAACAACCGCAACAGAAAACGCCAGCGTCGCAAACGCCTACTGATCTTGCTTCTATTATTCCTGGTTATCATTACCCTGGCTGGGTGTGCTGATGGCACACCTACAAATACACCTGCACCCAATCCTACTGAAACGTGTACGCCAACCAATACCCCCATGCCCACATTGCCACCGCCATCTATTTCACATTCAACTGCAAAACCGCCAATTGGGCCAACATCTCCCCCAACCATCACCCCATTTCCGACGAATACACCGTTCCCAACCAATACACCTATACCCCCAACGCCAGAACTGGTTTTTCCATACCCACAGTTCCGAATGGCCCATCCTTTTGCAGGCGCTGGTTATGAAGTAATAAACGAGTATGCTAATCGAGAATATGGTGAACAAAAATTATTAGGAGGGGGCCAAGGCACAGGTCATGATGGGCTAGACATGGTGACATTAAATGATTCAGATAGCGATCCTGAATCCAGACGTGTATATGCGCCTGTGACTGGTTGGATGGCTGACTATCAAAATTCCACAGGCACCATGACTATTTGGAATGTGAAAGATGATAGTGGACGGGATTATCCCGGGCTTGTTGTTAAACTTACTCATGTAGCACCTCCATCCGGTCCGATAGTCAAAGGGCAGGCGTTAACCTACTATGGTTCGTATGGAATATATGATGATACGCGCCCCCATCTACATTTAGGTATAGTGTTGCACAAAAATGGTGACTATCGAGATTTTAGTTCAGAAAATGTTGTTTATTTCAACCCTGAACCATATATCAGTGGATGATATAGGTGAGAGATGAAAAGAAAAAGCACTATTCTATTGAATTCTATCATTCTGTTTTTTGGGGTTACATTGTTTGCCAACTGTTCAAATAATCCTAATGACGACGAGCGTTTTGTTTTGTGGGGGCAAGATGTCAATGGGCAATGCTATATCTGGAACGTAGATGTTAAGGGAGAATCTAACACTCAGTTTGTTTCAGAACACCG
>JAHBVI010000137.1 GCA_019637635.1 Anaerolineae bacterium | reverse complement strand
CCCAAAGACGAGCAAAAACAAATACCAAGTTTCGTAACAGATTCGGTAGATGTAATTTCCCCCTGTGCTTGTTCCAATACAATGCTCGCTGGTAAATAAAATGTACCAGGTCAAATTACAGAGTAATGCAATTCCGAATACACTGATAAATGGAATCACATACTTGACAATAGGCACCCAATCAACACCGGGCGGAGGTACTCCACGTTTTCTTGCAGTCACTTTATTACTCCCCAGCAAATCAGCACATCGCACATAGTTGATGACATCTGAATACAAGTATATCGGCAGGTTACTGGGTGCCCACGACCGTACCCCATCCCCATCACCCGCCGCTCACTTTCGCCCAGGTGTCTTTGAGGTTCACCGTCAGGTTAAAGACCGGTTTGGCCGGGGTGGAATCGGCATCGCGGCAAAAGTAGCCCTGGCGCATAAACTGGAAGTGGCTGCCGTTGGCGGGGTCGGCCACAAAGGGTTCTACCAGGGCGTTTTCCAAAACTTCCAACGAGTGCGGGTTGAGATTGGCGATGAAATCCTGCCCTTCCGCTACCGCTTCCGGGTCTTCCTTGTCAAAGAGGCGATCATACAAACGCAGTTCGGCCGTGACCCCGTGCCGGGCGCTGACCCAGTGGATGGTACCTTTGACTTTACGGCCGTCCACCGCATTCCCCCCTCTCGTCGCCGGATCATAGGTGCAGTGGATTTCGGTGATGCCGCCCGCCTCGTCCTTGACCACATCGGTACACGTCACCAGATACGCGCCCAACAACCGCACTTCCCGTCCGGGGGCCAGCCGGAAAAACTTAGGCGGCGCATCTTCCATAAAGTCATCCTGCTCAATGACGATCTCCCGGCTAAAGGTGGCCTGGTGGACGGCCGTGTTCTCCTTGTCCTGCGGGTAGGTAGGAATGTCAAACCACTCTTCCTGGTCATCGGGGTAATTGGTGATGGTCAGGCGCAACGGCCGTAACACCGCCATCCCTCTGGGCGCATGTTTGTTCAAATCTTCGCGCACCGCAAACTCCACCAGGCCAAAATCTACCGTGCTGTTGGCTGTGGAAATGCCCGTCAGTTGAATCAGGTTGCGCATGGCCGCCGGAGTATAGCCGCGCCGCCGCATCCCGCGAATGGTGGGCATACGTGGGTCATCCCAGCCGCTCACATATCCCTCCTCCACCAGCCGCCGCAGCCGCCGTTTACTCGTCAGTGTATAGGTCAGTTCCAGCCGGGCAAACTCAATCTGGCGCGGGTGGTGGATGCCCAACTGATCCAAAAACCAGTCATACAACGGCCGATGGTTCACATATTCCAGCGAACAGAGGGAGTAGGTGATGCCTTCAATCGAATCCGACTGCCCATGCGCCCAATCATACATCGGGTAAATGCACCATTTGTCGCCAATACGGTGGTGGGGCGTGTGCAAAATGCGGTACATCACCGGGTCGCGCAGGTTGATGATGGGCGAGGCCATGTCAATTTTGGCGCGCAGCACCCGCGACTCTTCGGGAAATTCACCCGCCCTCATGCGGGCAAACAAGTCCAGATTTTCTTCAACTGAACGATCCCGATACGGGCTGTTTTTGCCCGGCTCTGTCAGCGTGCCCCGGTATTCGCGCATTTCCTCCGGGCTGAGGTCGTCCACATACGCCTTGCCGTCCTTGATCAACTGCACTGCCCAGTCGTACAACTGCTCAAAGTAGTCAGAGGCGTAGAGCAATTCTTTCCACTCAAAACCAAGCCAGTGAATATCCTCAATCATGGATTCCACAAATTCCACTTCTTCTTTGACCGGGTTGGTGTCATCAAAACGCAGGTTACAGGCGCCGCCGTAATCCTCGGCGATGCCAAAATCCACGCAGATGGCCTTGACGTGGCCGATGTGCAGATAACCGTTGGGTTCAGGGGGAAAGCGGGTCATCACCACGCCGTTAAAGTAGCCGGTGCGTAAATCATCTTCCACCTGGCGGCGGATAAAATCCAGGGGTTCGGTGGTCACGGCCGTGTCGTTTTCCATCTTCTCACTCATATTACTTCCTCTTTGCATAAGACCTGACAGGTTTCATGCAACCTTTGGTTGCCAACCTGTCAGGTCGGGCTTGTGAATAGAAGCACAATTTTAGCACGGGATGGCGTATTGCGTAGACCTGATTGCCGATTATACTTGTCAGCATGACAACGATGAATTATCCCCCATCAAAAGAAGCGGAACAGGAAGCTAGTGCTACCCTAGCCGGCACAGCCCGGTCACAGCATAGTGCAAGCGTACCTGAATATCCCGTTTATCGTTTCACGGTTGACCAATACCATGAAATGATTTCAACTGGCATTCTCACTGATGATGACCCAATTGAATTACTAGAAGGATGGTTAATTCCCAAAATGTCCAAAAATCCGCCCCACGCCCTGGCAACACGCCTGCTAAGAATGTTATTCACCGATATTTTGCCCGATGGCTGGTTTGTGGACTCGCAAGAACCTATTTCCACGGCGGATAGTGAGCCGGAACCAGATGTGGCTATCGTGCGTGGAAACATTTGGGACTATGCAAACCACCATCCCCAGGCAAAAGATGTGGCACTGGTTGTAGAAGTAGCGGATGCAACGTTACAGCGAGATCGCAGCATTAAAAAACGCCTGTATGCGGCCGCCGGTATTCCCATGTATTGGATTGTGAACCTGGTGGATAATCAGGTGGAGGTTTATACAGAACCTTCGGGAACAGGGGAAAGAGCTGCTTACCGGCAACAGCAAGTTTATGGGGTAAATGATGAGGTACCGGTGGTGGTAGACGGCCGTACACTCACCACCATCCCCGCCCAAGAAATCTTACCCTGATGCTCAGTCCGGCGACTCCACCCACACCTCGCCATTTTCTACTTTCACCACATAATGTGGAATGGGCCGGGTAGCGGGCAGCGCCAGTACCGCCCCCGTGCGAATATCAAAACAAGCCCCATGACGTGGGCATTCAATCGAATACCCGTCCAATTTGCCATTTTCCAGCGGCCCATCATCGTGTGTACACAGGTCGGCAATGCAATAAAATTCCCCATCCACGTTGAGAACAATCACCGACTCATACTCAAACTCGTAAAAAAGGCGCTCCCCCGGCGCTATCTCTTCTACACGAGCCACTTTCACAAATCTCGCCATCACACACCTCGTTCGTAGCAGGCGATTTATCGCCTTCCTACGGCGATAAATCGCCTACTACGAACCTTCATCGCGCATATGCGCCGGGTCAGGGATGCCATAGGCGCCCGCCTTCAATACTTTCAGCGACAACAAAGCACATTTCACTCGCGCCATGCTCAAGGGCACGCCGATCAATCCCAGCAGGCGATCCTTGTCAAAATTGCGTACTTCTTCCAGCGTCAACCCCTTGATTTCTTCGGTCAGGATTGAAGCCGAAGCCTGACTGATGGCACAGCCATCACCCTGCCAGGCCACTTCGGCCACACGGCCGTCTGCCCCCAACTTCACCTCAATCCGCACCACATCCCCACATAGCGGATTGTCTTCCTCATACGACCAATCCGGCGCGTCCAACTCGCCGTAATTCAGCGGATTTTCATACAGGTCAATGATTTGTTCGCGGTAAATGCTGTCGTCCATAGGGTCACATCCTGAACACCTTCTTCACCCGGTGCAGGCTGGCTACCAGTTTATCCACCTCTTCGGTGGTGGTGTGAATGTAGAAGCTGGCGCGGGCGCTGGCGTTGAGACCCAGTTTGTGGTGCAGAGGCATGGCGCAGTGATGCCCGGCGCGAATGGCAATGCCATCCTTGTCTACAATTTCGGCAATGTCATGCGGGTGGATGCCTTGCAGCGTGAAAGCCGCCACCCCACCCCGCTGCTGCGCCGATGGGCCAAGCAGCGTCAGCCCCTCAATCTCGCTCAACGCTTCCAAAGCATAAGTGGTGATGTGCTGCTCGTAGGCGTGAACTTCGTCCATGCCCAGGCCGGTCAGGTAATCAACCGCTGCCCCCAACCCAATCGCTTCGGCAATAGCCGGCGTACCCGCTTCAAATTTCCAGGGTAGTTCATTCCAGGTAGAGCCTGCCAATGTCACCCGGCGAATCATATCGCCGCCACCCATAAAGGGGGGCATCGTTTCCAGCAAGGCGCGTTTGCCATACAACACGCCAATGCCCGTTGGCCCACACATCTTGTGGCTGGAAAAGGCGGTAAAATCACAATCCCAATCCTGTACATCCATCGGCAGATGCGGCGCAGCCTGGGCCGCGTCCACCATCGCCAGCGCGCCTGCTTCGTGGGCCATCTGCACCAGTTGTTTGACGGGGTTGACGGTGCCAAAGACGTTGGACACGGCCGTGAACGAAAAAATCTTCACCCGCTCCGTCAACAAACCCGGCAGGGCGTCCATATCCAACGTGCCATCCGGCAGGAAGGGCACATATTTCACCACCGCCCCTTTCTCCGCCGCCACCATTTGCCAGGGCACCAGGTTGGCGTGGTGTTCCATCTCCGTCAGCAATATTTCGTCGCCTGGTTGGATATTGGCCCGCCCCCATGTAAACGCCACCAGATTGAAGCCCTCAGTAGCGTTGCGCACATAAATCAGTTCGGCCGTGTCCGCCGCATTGATGAACCGGGCAATTTTGGCCCGCGCCCCCTCATACGCATTGGTCGCCGCCTCGCTCAGGGCATGAATGCCCCGATGCACATTGGCGTGAGTGTGCCGGTAATACGCATCCATGGTCGCAATCACCACCTCCGGCTTCTGCGACGAAGCCGCGCTGTCCAGAAAAACCAGGGGCACACCGGGGTGCGCCTCCACCTGGAGAATGGGGAAGTCGGCGCGGATTTTGGTTACGTCTAGCATCTCTGGTAATTGGGTAACTGAGTAATTGGGTAATTGGCAGTTACTCAATTACCCAATTACCCAATTACTTACTCTTCGATGGGTTCTCAATCGGCACACCCACCAGATTGCCCCATTCTGTCCAGGAGCCATCGTAGTTACGCACGGTGGGGTAGCCTAGCAGGTAGGTTAACACAAACCACGTATGTGAGCTACGTTCACCAATGCGGCAGTAGGCGATGACGCTTTTGTCCGGGGAAAGGCCCTTCTCCCCTTCGTAAATGGCACGCAGTTCGTCGGCCGTCTTAAAGGTGGCATCTTCGGCGACGGCCCGGCTCCAGGGCACGCTGGCGGCCCCTTTGATATGACCGCCACGCAGCGCCCCCTCTTGGGGCGAACCGGGCATGTGCAGCAGTTCACCGCTGTACTCTTGCGGACTGCGCACGTCTACCAGCGGCTGCCCGGCGTTCACATGGTCGAGTACCTGGTCGCGGAAGGCGCGGATTTTGTAGTCGGCGCGGGCGGCGGGGTGGTATGTGCCTTTGGGGAGATGGGGCACCTCTTTGGTCAATTCGCGCCCCTCGGCCACCCACTTGGTACGGCCGCCGTCCATCACCCGGCAATCGGTATGGCCGAACAGTTTGAAGACCCAGAAGGCGTAGCAGGCCCACCAATTGTTTTTATCCCCGTAGAAAACAACAGTCGTGTCGTTGCTAATGCCGTGTTTTTCCATCAGCGCCGCGAACTGCTCTTCGTTCAGGTAATCGCGGCGAATGGCGTCGTTCAGATCGGCCACCCAGTCAATATGAACGGCGTTGGGGATGTGGCCGGTGCTGTACAGCAGCACATCCTCATTGGACTCTACCAGGCGAATATCCTGTGTGTGCCCCAGATGTTCGGCCACCCAATCGGTGCTAACCAAAACATCCGGGTGTACATATCCTTTATCACTCATTTGTTAACCTCCATAGCAATTGAGAAGTTCAACTTCTTCTGAGAAGTTGAACTTCTAGTCCTGATTGATAAAACAAAAGTGGCAACTTCGCCACAAACCGAAAAAGGCGGGAGAAGTTGCCACCGTTATCATACGCTGTTGTCAGGCGAGTACGGCCGTTACTCCTCCCGCCCCTTACACAAGCACCAATCACGCCAGATAGTCATTGTTAGACGTAAATCTTCTCAACGATGCGGTCGAAGATACGATTGCGCACGCCTTCAAAGGGGATGCGGCGCATGAGCGGGTCAAAGAAACCCTGTACGGACATTTCAACGGCCGTATTGCGCGGAATGCCCCGGCTCATCAGGTAGAACAGTTCTTCCGGGTCTAGCTGGCCGATGGCCGAAGCGTGGGTGCATTTCACGTCGTCGGCCTGGATTTCCAGACCGGGGATGGAGTCGGCGCGGGCCGTTTTGTCCAGCATCAGGTTGCGGTTGGCCTGGAAACCGTCAATTTTCTGCGAACCGGGCTGGGCCTTGATCATGCCCTGCCAGACGGTGCGCGATTTGTCCCGCAGCGCCCCTTTGTAGAGCAGGTCGCTGGTGGTAGAACCGGCGTTATGGTTTTGTTGGGTGTCCATGTCCAGGTGTTGACGGCCGTTGGTAAAGAAAATCCCACTCATCCGCCCCCAACCACCGGGTTTGTCCAGTTCCAACGTCTGGAACGCCTTTGTCAGGCGCGACCCCATCACGCTTGTTACCCAATCCAGCCGACCATCACGGCCAATTCGGCCCCGTTCATGGTTGAACTGCCAGATGTTCTGCCCGAAGTCTTGCAGCCCGGCGTAGATGAGGCTGGCATTGTCGCGCACCAACAGTTCAATGCAGCCATTGTGCAAACCGGGCATTTCGCCACCGGCCGAAGCGTATTCATCCATGAACACCGCTTCTGCGCCCACCTCCACAATGACCAGGGTGTGGGTGAAAGTCTTGCCGTTCACCGACCACAGGACGGTGTGCAGCGGGGCGACAGCCTGCACATTTTTAGGCACATACAGGAACGTGCCGCCGCGCCAGAAAGCGGCGTGCAGGGCGGCAAACTTGCCTTCGTCCGGGCGCACGCCTTCGGTCATAAAATGCTTTTGGAGGAGGTCGGGATGTTGGGCAACGGCCGTGTGCATATCACAAAAGATTACCCCCTGCGCCTGCAACTCCTCGCTCAGTTCATACTGGCGTACCACGCCATCCACCTGGAGCATACGACCACCGGCCACATCCTCCGTCAACTCTTTGCCCAGGAATTCAGGGATGGCGGCGTCTACGGCCGTGTCCCCATTCACCGATGGCCCA
The DNA here is from genome assembly GCA_019637635.1 of Anaerolineae bacterium. Classification (GTDB taxonomy): domain Bacteria; phylum Chloroflexota; class Anaerolineae; order Promineifilales; family Promineifilaceae; genus CAADGU01. Next base: position 11,090 of record JAHBVI010000137.1, on the reverse strand, counting down.
ATCTCGTTCAATTTGAAGCGGCGAATATCCGTCCGCCGCCACTCTTCATCTTTGGTCGTGGGCATGGGCATACTTTCATACAGTTCCCACGCCTGCAAACGCCGCGCCAACATCCATTCCGGCTCGTTGAGCGACGCGGAGAGTTTAATTACTGCGTCTTCGCTAAATGTACTCATAATCAAATTATGAATTATGAATTATGAATTATGAAAAAGAGCGCTCCTTCATAATTCATCCTTCATAATTCCTAATTACCCAATCGTTCCTTCCATCTGTAACTGAATCAGCCGGTTCATCTCAATGGCGTATTCCATCGGTAGTTCTTTGACGAGTGGCTCGATGAAACCGTTGACGACCATCGAAGTGGCGGTTTCTTCATCAATACCCCGGCTCATCAGATAGAAAAGCTGTTCCTCACCCACCTTGCTCACCGACGCTTCGTGGCCGATGTTCACATCTTCCTCTTCAATTTCGATGTAGGGGTAGGTATCGGAACGGCTGTGTTCGTCCAGCAGCAGGGCGTCGCAAACCACGTTAGATTTGCAATGGTACGCGCCTTCGTTCACCTGCAACAGGCCGCGATAGGAGGCGCGCCCGCCATCTTTGCTGATGGATTTGGAGATGATGCGGCTGGTGGTGTTGGGCGCGGCATGGACAACCTTGCCGCCTGCGTCCTGGTGCTGCCCTTTCCCGGCAAAGGCGATGGAGAGAATTTCGCCATGCGCCCCTTCGCCCATCATGTAGACGGCCGGGTACTTCATGGTGATTTTGCTGCCTAAATTGCCGTCCACCCATTCCATCGTCGCTTTTTCGTAGGCGACGGCGCGTTTGGTGACCAGGTTGTAGACGTTGGTAGACCAGTTCTGGATGGTGGTGTAGCGGCAACGGCCGTTCCGCTTCACAATAATTTCCACCACCGCCGAATGCAGCGAGTCAGACGAATAAATGGGCGCCGTACACCCTTCCACGTAATGCACATACGCCCCTTCGTCCACGATAATCAGGGTGCGCTCAAACTGGCCCGCGTTTTTGGCGTTGATGCGGAAGTATGCCTGCAACGGCATCTCCACATGCACACCGGGTGGTACGTAGATGAAGCTGCCGCCTGACCACACGGCCGTGTTCAGCGCCGCAAACTTGTTGTCATTGTAGGGGATGATGGTGGTGAAATACTCTTTTACCAGGTCGGGATATTGGCGCAGCCCCTCATCCATGCCCAGGAAAATGACACCTTTGTCTTCCAGTTCCTTTTTAATGTTGTGGTACACCACCTCAGATTCATATTGGGCCGCCACACCGGAAAGGAATTTTTGTTCCGCTTCGGGGATGCCCAATTTATCAAAGGTGTTCTTGATGTAGTCGGGTACATCTTCCCAATTGTCACCTTCCCGTTCGCTCGGTTTGATGTAGTAGTAGATGTCATCAAAATCAATTTCGCTCAGGTCAGCGCCCCAATTGGGCATCGGCCGATCCAGGAAGTGATAATACGCCTTCAAGCGAATATCCAGCATCCAGTCTGGCTCACCCTTCACCTGCGACATGTGGCGGATAACATCTTCAGTCAGCCCTTTTTCGGCCTTGAAGAAGTAATTTTCAACATCGGCGAAGCCATATTTCGTCGCATAATCCTGATTAACCAGGGCGACAACTTCCTCTTCAGTCATTTCGCGTTCTTGCACTAATTCTGCCATTGTTTACCTCACGTCAGCAGAAATCCGATTTCTCCAAGAAATCGGATTTCTAAACGACTTCCAACACACCGTGCTTCTCGCGCAGCCAGTCATACCCACGCTCTTCCAGTTCCAGCGCCAGTTCGGGGCCGCCGCTTTCCACGATACGGCCGTCTAACATGATATGCACATAGTCCGGCTGGATGTAGTTCAAGATGCGCTGGTAATGGGTAATGACCAAAACGCCCATGTTCATATCCGCTTGCAGCCGCCGCGCCCCTTCAGACACCACGCGCAGGGCATCAATGTCCAGGCCAGAGTCCGTCTCGTCCATAATGGCTATCTTCGGCTCCACCACCGACATCTGCAAAATCTCCACGCGCTTCTTTTCCCCACCGGAGAAACCTTCGTTCAGGTAACGGCCGGCCATTTTGTGGTCAATGGCCAGGCTGTCCATCTTCTTGGTTAACAAACGGCGAAATTCGGGGATGGAAATGCCGGGGTCTTCGGGGTTTACCGCTTTGCGGCGGGAGTTGATGGTCTGGCGCAAGAATTTCGCCAACGTTACGCCCGGTACGGCCGCCGGATATTGAAACGCCAGAAATAGTCCGGCACGGGAGCGTTCATCCGCTTCCATTTCTAATAAATCTTCACCATCAAAAATCACCTGCCCGGCAGATGGTTCATAGGCGGGGTGCCCCGCCAGCGTATAAGCCAGAGTGCTTTTGCCGGAGCCGTTTGGCCCCATGAGGGCGTGAGTTTCGCCCTGCTTCACCAGCAGGTTAATGCCCTTCAAAATTGGCTGATCGCCAATGCTCACATGCAAATTTTTAATCTCTAAAGCAGTCGTCATTGTTCAGTTTTCTCCTGTATATAGTCCTTTCGCAGTGCCAGGCACAGGGCGATAAAGTCTTGTTTATCCAAGATGGTTTTGCCCTGTGCCTGACACTCTCATAGACGGGATTATAACAAAGGGGGCGTATAGCGTCAATTATTCTTATAATAATGATAAAAATATCGCAAATTGACAAAAAACCACCTGCTGGCTATACTCTGGCCGATTTTAATGCAGGATTGTAGCGTGAAATCTGTTATGACCAACGGCAAAAATAGTACCCGAAATGTGATCTTACACACCATTAAGCTCTCACCGCAGAGCACCATTGAAGCCTTAGCGCAGGCAGCCGATGTCTCGCCTGTAACTGTGCGGCATCACCTGAACACCTTGCAGGCAGAAGGGGTGATTGAGGTGGAGAGCGTGCGGCGAAAGGTGGGACGGCCGTATTACGTTTACTCCCTCAGCGAACAAGGCCAGGAACTCTTCCCGCAACGCTACTTTAGCCTGACCAATCGTCTGCTGGACGAACTGAAAAGTCGTCTGCCGGAAACGGTCGTCAATGATATTTTCATCGGTGTGGTTAAATCGCTGATCAACGACCACAAAAATGAGTTTGAAACGCTTACATTTGAAGAGCGGCTCAACTATGTGATTGAGCTATTGGCCGAAGAAGGTTTTCTGGCGCGGTGGGAACGCACGACGGAAGGCTACCAGATTATTGAATATAGCTGCCCTTACATTTCTGTAGGCCAGAAACACCAGGAAGTCTGCACATTTGACAAAGAACTCATGCTGACCGTGCTGGATGTACCCATTCAGCAGCACAGTTGTATGTTAAATGGGGATGATTGCTGCCACTTTTCAATGGTCGGACATACGGCCGTGATGGTAGAATCGTAACTGAATAAAGCAAACCTGACAGGTTTTCTGAAACCTGTCAGGTCTATTTGGAGATTGACAATGGTAACAACAAAAGACGAAGAATTGATGGAAAGCCTGCGGGTGGTCATTGACCCGGAAATTGGTCTGAATGTGGTGGAATTGGGTCTGATTCGTGCCATTGACGTGAACGAAGAAAATGATACCGCCAACCTGACTATGATTTTGACCACCCCGTTTTGTCCCTACGGCCCGCAGCTCATCGAACAGGTGCGCATGGTTGGCAATAAAGTTATGAGCGGCGGCGTTACCGTGGAAATCGGCGCTGAATTGTGGGACCCGTCTATGATGGAAGAAGGCGCCGGGGGAGACTGGGGGCTGTTTTAACCCATATCCCGCTCAATTGCTGCTCCAAAATTGAACAAAAGAGAGGCTTTCCGCAGAGAGCCTCTCTTTTGTTTCCGCACCTCTCAATCTGGCCTGTTTGCCGCCAACGCCAATCGGCGCCTGTTTTCAATCCCGGTGATAGACGAGAAATCAAAGTTCCACTAAACTCTCACAGCAAACAGAGCCTCTCCCTACTAAAGCAACAGGAGACGTTATGGGGCAAATAACACAACGCCAGACGGCGCTGGCACTCAATTCCATCATTTTCATTAGCTTGCTTATTGTCATTCTCACCGTCGGGCAGCCTGAAAATCCTCTGGTTAACCATCGCACCAGATATATTATCTATTTGATCGTCACGGCCGTCCTGTGGCTGTTAACCTGGTTTAACTGGCGTTATGCACGTCAGGCAACGGTGGCTATTCTTACCGTCATGTCGGCGCTGGCTATCCCTGAAAGCGGCTTCAACCATGCCATCTCCCAAGGGGCGCTCTTGCCACCCATTCTGGCAATGGTCATTACCGGCATACCCGGCGTCATTGGCAGCGCCCTGGCTACCTGGCTCATTCTGCTGTGGCGCAGCGGTGGGAACGGCATGTATGCCAGCCCCCCGGCCCTGGCCATTTATGCCCTGGCCATCAGCGGGCTGGTATTGGGTCGCCTGGTGATAAATGCCCGCCTGTCGCAAGAGCGAGATTTATTACAGGCGCTTATGGATAACATCCCCGACCATATCTATTTCAAAGATAGGGATTCTCGTTTCATTCGCATCAATCGTTCGCAAGCGCAATTTCTCGGCATCGCCCAGACCGGGGAAGCCGTTGGTAAAACCGATATGGATTTTCAGCCAGCGCCACTTTCCCAAAAGTTCCTGGCCGAAGAACAACAGATGATGCACTCTGGGGAACCGATTATTGATCGCGTTGAATTTAATCCCGCACCAGACGGCCGTGACCGGTGGCTGTCGGCTACCAAAGCGCCTATCTACGGTAAAAACGGCCGTGTCATTGGCCTGGTTGGTATTTCCCGTGACGTCACCGAACGCACCTTAGTAGAAAAGGCGCTCCAGAAAAGCGAACAAAATTACCGCGAAATTTTCAACGCCACCAGCGACGCCATTATCATTTACGATACCCAAACCGGTTTAATGGTAGATGTTAATGACCGTATGCTGGAAATGTTTGGTTACAGCTATGATGAGGCCCGGCAGCTCACGATAAACGATTTGACGATAAACCGAGCCCCCTATTCGGCCACAGAAGCCCTGGCCATCATCAAAAAAACGATGGCCGAAGGCACACAATTAGTGGAATGGTTAGTGCCCCGTAAAAACGGCGAGTTGTTTTGGATAGAGGCTGCCTTACGTGGTTCAGACATTGGCGGGCACGGCCGTATACTGGCTACCGTGCGTGATATTAGCGAACGCAAACGGGCCGAAGAATCCCTGCGCCTGTCCGAAGAGCGATTTGCCAAAGCATTTCGCGCCAGCGGTGACGGCATTTCCATTTCCACCCTGGTCGAAGGGCGTATCATTGACATCAACAACGCCCATACGCGCATCTTTGGCTATACGCGGGAAGAAGCCATTGGGCAAACGGCCTACGCACTGAACATTTATGCCGACCCCGCCAGCCGCGACCGGCTGCGCACTATTCTGGAAAAAAATGGGGAAGTCCATCACCTGGAACTAAAAGCACAGCGCAAATCAGGTGAACTCTTTGATGGTTTATTCTCGGCCGAAGTAGTCAATGTGCAGGGAGAATTGTGCATTATTGGCACTGTCCGCGATATAACCCCCCAAAAACAAGCCGCTGCCGCCCTGCAAGCCTACGCCAGGGAACTGGAACGCAGCAACCAGGATTTAGCCAATTTTGCCTACGTCGCCTCCCATGATTTGCAAGAACCGCTACGCAAAATCCAGACATTCAGCCACCGCCTGCTGGAAAGATACAACGGTGTACTGGATGAACGTGGGCAGGATTATTTACGGCGCGTGGATGGCGCCGCCGCCCGGATGCAACTGCTCATTCAAGATGTACTCACCTATGCACGTATTGGTACAAAAGGCAGCAGTTTTAGCCCGGTGTCGTTGAGTGCTGCCGTACAAGATGTATTGGCAGACCTGGAAGAGTTGTTGGAGGCCACCAGAGGGCAGGTGATTATCAGCGAACTCCCCACCATTGACGCGGACCCCATTCAGATACGCCAACTGTTGCAAAACCTGATCAGCAATGGCTTGAAGTTCCGCCAACCAGATGTGCCACCTGTCGTGCAGATTGACGGCCGTATCCTCCCCAACGCCGATGACACCCCTGCCCTACATTTAACCATAACCGATAACGGCATTGGGTTTGATGAGAAATATCTGCCGCGTATGTTCACCATGTTCCAACGGCTGCACGGCCGTGAGGAATACGACGGCACCGGCATTGGCCTGGCCATCTGCCGCCGCATCGTCGAAAGGCATAATGGCGCCATCACCGCCCACAGCCAGCCAGGGGCCGGCGCCACCTTCATCATCGAACTGCCCATCAAACAGCCACCGACCTAAGCCAGCCACCTGACCTTGTGATAAACTTGGTTGGTGGCTGGTACCAGCCACCAACCACCAGAAAGGAATTAACATGAACCCACGCCAAACTTATGCCATTGAAGTTGCTGGCCTCACCCGCCACTTTCCCCTATTTGAAGTCGCCCCTGGTGTACGCATTGCCATCTTAAACATGTTGGGCGACACCTACGTCGTCAAAGCTGCCGCCGCCGCCCTGTCCGAAAAGCTGAAAGAAACACCGGCCGATGTCCTGGTCACGGCCGAGGCCAAAAGCATCCCCCTCATCTACGAAATGAGCGCGCTGATGGGGCTGCCCTATGGTGTACGCCTCGTTACCGGCATAACACATTAAACACATACCCCTGCTGCTGCAACAGTGGTAACACCTGTTGCAATGCGGCTACCGACTGTGACCGGTCGCCGCCGCCATCGTGCATCAGAATAATCGCGCCGGGAAAGGCGCTTTCCAGAATGTGATTGGCAATGGCGTCCACGCCGGGCCGCCGCCAATCCTGGGTATCAATGCTCCACAACACAATCTCCAGTCCCATTTCTGCGGCCAGTTGGAAGGTCTGGTCGTTGGTGGCGCCATACGGCGGGCGCAGGCAGAAGGGGGTGTAGCCGGTGGCGTTTTGAATGGCAACCTGCGTGCGCTCAATTTCATCGAAGAACTGCGTGGGGGTCAATGTATCCAACGAAGGATGGCTGTAGGTGTGGTTTTCCACGGCGTGACCGGCGTCAAAAGTGGCCTGGGCAATGGTCGGCAGCGCCGTCACATTCTGGCCGATCACAAAGAAAGTGCCCAGGCCGCCAAATGGTTGTAATGCCTGGGTCATCTGGCCTGTGAAGTTAGACGGGCCGTCGTCAAAGGTGAAGTAAAGAATGGGTTGGCCGCTGGCGGTGGAGGACGGCCGTGTCGAAGGCATCGTCACCCCGGTTAAATCTGGCGGCACGGGAGCGGGTTGGTCCGGTGAAGCGGGTGGCAGTGTGGCGGTGGAACCGGCCACCTGCACCACATCCCCACGCACCCAACCGGCAATACCGGCCACACAACACACCTGCACCCAGGTCGTCTCCGGGCTGCTGCCCTCTATCAGGCCAATCGCCTCCGCCATTTGCCCAAAGGCCAGCACAGCAATCACCGCGTAATTCATGCCCGGCCCATTGCGGACATTGGCCCCGGCGCTGCCGGTCGGCGTCACCTGCGGCGTCTCTTGCAAAGCTGCGTTTGTAGTAGCCGCTTTAGCGGCGTAACGATGCAACATACTGCTGCCCTCCGGTTCCAGCGCATCCCGTTCTAGCGCCGCCCACGTTTCCGCCGCCACCACCCCATTGGGAATAATACCCCGGTCAATCTGGAAAGCCACCACCGCCTGCCGCGTCGGTTCATCATACTTTTCGCCAGGGGGAATTTCGGTCAGATAGCCCAAATGGTGCAATTTTTCTTGCACGGCGCGCACGGCCGTACCCTGGCTGCCTACACCTAAATCGGGCCGTTCGGTGGCGTTGGGCACGGGATCAAACAGGGTGACAATAAACTGATCGCCGCTACGGTTGACGTCGTAACCGACCATCTCATCCAGGCCCAGCGCCCAGATCAAGTCACGGCCGTCGTCCACCACCAGCTTTACCTCATTCACGTGCGCCGGAAAATCACCCGTCACCACCCGCTCGCCGGTGTAATCTGCATCCGGTTCTGTGGGGTAAGAGAAAGCCAACCCCAACACTTTCGGCCCCATCACTTCGGTCACGTATGGCTCGTTGACGTAACCCATTTCAAAACCCGGCTGGTCATCGCCGTCAAACTGGATGGTAAAGCGGTGCCCGCCGGGCAGCGCCTCGCTAAGGATAGTGGTGATGCGCGCCGTACCCTCGCCGATTGGCGCGCCGCCCAATGTAGCCGTGGTGCCGTTAAACACCACCGCCTGACTTATGGTCACGGTCTCCATTGCCGCCGCGCCGCGTGGGTCGGCATTGTAGGTGATCGTCCACACGCCGCCCTGCTGCTGCGGCAGGCCAATGAGCACGCCGCCCGATTCGCAGCCATAATTGACCCGCTGCTCATCGCCGTCCACCGGCACGGTGATGGTGGCCCCCAGCAGCAGCCCACACGAGTCCCCATTGGCCAGCGTCACCTTGAGCGGCAGCCGGTCTATGCCGGTGACATTGGCAAATTCCTCTGGCAGCGGCTTCAGCAGCGTCAGCAAAGTAACGCTGAGGTCGCTATTGAGGCAGGCCAGTTCGCCCAGGTTCTCCCGGTTGGCAAAACAGGGGTCGAGAATAGGGGTGATGTCCCCATCCTGGTAGGCACAGCGCCAGGCGTCCGGCCGATCCACCGCCAGCGAACCAAGCCAGCAGACACCCTGCTGTTCATCTGTCACCTGGAAATTATCGGCCAGACGGCCGTTGACCCAGGGCTGCAAGGTGATCCATTCGGTAGGGGTGGTGGGGGTGGCTGTGGCTTCGGTTACGGCCGTTACCACAGCAGCAGTTGTCGGCGTCGGCGGCGTTTGCTCGCGGCAACCAGCCACTAACAACCACAAAAAAACACAAATTACCAGACCAAACCATTTCCTCATTCGCTTCTCCTCATCAAGAATTGTCATTTCGAGTGAAGTCTTCGGAACGAGGAATCTTTCGTCTCCATCAACACAAAAGATTCCTCCCCGAAGATCGGCCTGCCATGAGATTACCGAAGGGGTCAGAACGACAATCGTCTCGTTTATCTGTCTAGCGCCAATTTGACTGCTTCATACGCATTGACTATCCCATACCCGGCGATGTTGTTGGGCACAACGGCCGTGTCTGTTTGCGCCAGACAGGTGTCCCCGGTGGGGTCGGCGGCCTGGTTCAGCACGGGCGAAAGCAAGGCAGCCGTGGCCTCATCCATCTGTTCCGCGCCTACGGGTAGTGCGGTGGCCATGGTCGGCCGGTACGGGGTGGCGCTGGCCCGCAGGATTTCTTCGGTCGTTTCAATGTCGCCAATCAGCGCCGGGTTGGCCGACCAGATGAGGGCCACCACCCCGGCCACGTGCGGCCCGGCCATTGACGTGCCGCTGGAATAGGCATACCCGCCGCCGGGCCAGGCAGACAACACGTCCACTCCCGGCGCGGCGATGTCCGGTTTGATCCGCCCGCTGCCATCGGCCAGCACCGGGCCAACGCTGCTGAAATTGGCGATGTTGTTGTTCACATCCACCGCCCCCACCGAAAAGACTTCGTCATACAGCGGCAGCGGGTCGGCGACGGTGCTGCAATCCGGCCCGGAATTTCCGGCGGAGGCGACGACAAAGATGCCCGCCGCCCGGAGCGCCTGCACGGCCGTTACCAACGACAAAGGATCACACCCTTCGTAATTTTCCGGGCAGCCCCAGGAGTTGTTCAGCACGTGGGCGGATTGGGTGGCACGGCCGTCTACAAACGGATCACCCCCTTGTAGATACGGCGCTAACATGAACTGCATACAGTCCAGGTAAAGGGCCGGGTTGCCCAGGTTACGCACCAGATTAGCGCAGGCGAACCATTGGGCATCTGGGGCCACGCCCACGCTGTTGCCCAAGACGGAGCCGAGGGTGTGGGTGCCATGTCCGCTGGTGTCGGTAGGCACGGCCGTGCCCCGCCACGCATCCAACCAGTAGCCGCTGTGGTTACCCGCCCCGCCCAGGTAGCTGTCCATCAATTCGGGATGATCCCACTGCACACCGGAATCGCTCTGGCCGATGATGATGCCCTGCCCGCGCGCCCCAAATTCGCGCCAGGCCCGGTCCGCGCCAATGTTGGTCAGATTCCACGGCGGCGCCGCCGGGGCCGTGCCTGCCTGTGTAGGAATGCCCAAATCACTATGCGTGGGGCGCAGCACGGGGCTGGGGATGATGCGATCTACTTCGGGCCGGGTGGCAAGCCACAGCCGGTGCAGCAGCCCGCCACGCACTTCAATGGCATTCACCAGATAGTAAGGCGTGTAATCTACGCCCAAGCCATCTAACGATTGGCGTAAATCAGCCTGCGTTTCGTTGGCGTGGGCAGTCAGGGTGTCATAGACGAATTGGCGACGGCCGTCATAGTCCCCCATTTCTGCCGCCGCCGACACATCCGCCTGCTCTTTGAGGATGACAAACAGCCGGTCGCCATGAAAGCCAGTCTGCCCGGCAACAAGATAGACGACCACGCCCAGGGCGACGGCAACAAGTGAGAGGGCGGGTAGGAGACGGCCGTGCCCCTCTGCCGCCAATCGCCGCCGGAATAATAGCATCAGGAAACCAACCAGCCAGGCCAGCCACATGGAGACAATGGCCGCCTGGAAGGAGTAGCGCAAAATGCCATCAAAGGCGTTCAGGAAAATGCCATCGGTGTCGGTAAACATGAGGATGAAGGCGGCGCATAGTCCGGCCAACCAGCCGACCGCCCGCGCCCGACGGCCGTCGGCCATTGCCAGCCCCATCAGCGCCCATCCCAACGCGGGCAGCGCGGTCATCAAGATCAACTGTGCGCCGTTAAAGCTGAGACCGGAAGCCAGGATGTGTACGGCCGTGCCCAGCACCAACCCACCGGTGAGCATATCCCAACCCAATCCGCGTGAATCTTCCACCAGCGAACGCAGCCAGGGGCGACCAACGACCACCACCATCGCGCCCCAGGCCAGCCCCAACAGCAAACTGAGCAAGCTGTCCAACGGCGACCCCAACGCCCCCCAGATGAACCAGGGCAGGGAGATGAAGACGGCCGTGCCGAAAGCAGTGAGCAGTGAGCGGTGAGCAGGGACCCG
>JAHBVI010000136.1 GCA_019637635.1 Anaerolineae bacterium | reverse complement strand
TCTATTTTCATTGAGGTGGGTGGGCTGCCGCCCGTGAAGTCTCCTTAGTTGACCGCCGACCGTGAATCGTTGTTTTCCAAAGGCTGTCCGCCGTCCGCCATCTGCGGTCATCTTCCCGCCACCCCCACCACGCTGCGGCCACAAAACACATTGAACGTCTCCAGCGTCCCTTCTTCGCCAAAGCCACTCAAGCCCCAGGCGGGGCGCGGCGCGTCTACGTTTAATTCCAGCAGGCTGACGCCGTTGATTTTCACGCCGCCGGTGTTCATCTGCCGGGCAACGGCCAGCGCCCGCGCCTCGTCCCGGCTGAAAACGTAGCCGCCCAGGCCATAGGGCGTCTGGTTCGCCAGCCGAACCGCCTCCGCTTCATCGCGGAAGGTGTGCAGCGTGGCCGCCGGGCCAAAAATCTCTTCCAGCGTTTCCTCTGGGGCAACGCCCGTAATCAGGGTTGGCGGGAAGAAATGGCCCGGCAGGTCGGGCAGCGGCGTAGGCGCGTGTTTTTGACCGCCGCACGCTTCCAGGTGGGACACGGCCGTCCCAATCCGCCGCCGATGTTCTTCATTCGCCAACGGCCCCATCGAGCTCTCCGGCGATAGCGAATCCCCCAGGCGCACATGTTGCAGGCGGGCCAGCGCCGCCTCCAACACTTCCCCAGCGATAGATTCATGCACCAGCAGCCGTCCCAGGGCGCGGCACCATTGGCCGTTGAGCGTGGTCAGACCGGCAACGATGCCCTCGGCCGTTTTCCCGATGTCGGCGTCTTCCAGGACGATCATGGCGTTGTTGCCGCCCAATTCCAACTGCATCGCCTTAAAATCGTGGGCGCAGGCGGCGGCCACCGCGCGGCCACCTTGCAAGCCGCCGGTGAAGGAAACTGCCCGCACCCGCCGGTCGGTCACAAGCTGTTGGCCGACGGCCGTGCCCCCATTCACAATCTGGAACAGCCCCCGTGGCAACCCCACCTGTTCCAAACCCTCGGCCAGAAAGAGGCAGGAATAGGGCGCCCATTCCGATGGCTTGAGGATCACAGGCGCACCGGCAGCCAGGGCATTTGCCACTTTGTGGGCAGCCAACGCCGCCGGGGAATTCCAGGGCACGATGGCGACGGCCGTGCCCAACGGTTTGCGCCAGATTTCCACCTCACCCAATGGGCCGGGGGCGACGCTTTGGGCGTGGCCGCTGCGCAGCACACCCGCCGCCCCTTTGAAGGCCAGCCAGACAATGGCGTTCACAAAGTTGGTCAGGCTGATCACCATGCCGGTGTGGTAGGACTCAACGGCCGCAATCAGCGGCGTCAGGGGCATGAGTGCGTCGGCGGCCGCGTCCAGCCGGTCGGCCCGTTCGCCGGCCGGTAAACGTGCCCAATCGCCTGCTTCGTGAACGCGCTGCGCCGTCGCCAGGGCGCGGGCAACATTCTCTGGGCTGGTTGCCAGTTGGGGGGTGATGGCCTCACCCGTGTTCGGGTTACGCACCCAACCGCCCATCTCCACGGACGGCCGAATCCGCTCCCCGTCAATATAATCAAACAATTGAAAGCGGCTCTTTACCTCCGCCAGCGGCGGGATGGTTAAAGGGGGTAGTTCCATGATAACTCCTTTTGGCGGTCATTCTTTTTGGTAAACATACGTCACACTACGAACCTCATGCACCGGCCCGTCCGCCCCGCGTGGGTCGAGGGGGTGGCGGGCGGCGGCCGAGGGAGAGAGCTTCACGCCGCGCGCTGTCAGGGTGCGCACGGCCGTACCATTGCGATACAGCACCGTCATACGCACACGCCGGTCAAAACCATCCAGGGTGATGCAATCCGGTTCGCTGTAGCGGGCCAGCGGTGCATCGGTGTTGTTTTCGGCCAGAAACCAGAGTACACCCACGCCGCCGGAAACGCCGATATGCTGTGGCGCTTCCGGCCCCAACCTATCGAAATAAAGCACGCCGTTTTGCAGTCTGGCAGTGAAAGAGCGGGCGTGAAACGGCCGTCCGGCAAAGGTCACATTGGTCTGGCAATAATTCTCGCCGTCAAAATCAATGTACACCAGGTTATCAAACGGAGAGTCGCCCGGTGCGCCGCTCCAGGGATCATGCGCCAGCGGCGCGCCGTCCAGGTTAAACGTCTCAATGTGGTCATGCCACACGCCGCGCATCAACGTCAGCGCGTGACCGACTGTGCCGGGAGAGAAGGAGAGTGTGTTTGTCATAGGATTCCTCAGTAGAAGCCAGGCTTTTGGCAAAAGCCTGGCTTCTAACCACCCACCACACCAAACTGCGCCTGCGCCGAATCGGTGATAATCGCCTTCGCCGCTTCAATGCGCCCCCGCTCGGCCGGGAACGCCTGCACCAGCCCCATCGTCAGGTCGCGCAGGCCGCGCGCGATGACGCCCTGGTTGCCGGTGTTGCTCGTCCCGCACGCCTTGAGCGCGTTCACGGCCACCTGATGCGCCGCCTCGCACACCACCCCTTTGCACAGCCGCCATTGCTTGACCACATCTCCTTTAGGCAGAATGGGGGGATCGGCCGTTTCCAGTTCCAATTGGCGGCGCGTCCACAAAAAACCGGTCTCCAGGTCAACGGCCATGCGCCCAATCAACTCCTGGTGAAAGGCGCTTTCGGCGGCAATAAGCTGGCCGGTATCCTGGAACTTGAGGCGGCTCAAAAAGCCAATGGCGTAATCGTAGACCGCCTGGGCAATGCCCAGGTAGAGGGCGACGACGGCCAATTGATTGCCCACATAGCTGCCCCGGCTCATCTGCATCATCTTGAGAAAGGCGCCGGGTACGGATAAGGCTTCTTCGGCCGGGACGAAGACATCTTGCAGCACAATGCCGTGTGTGGCCGTGGCCCGCATCCCCAGCGAATCCCAACGCGCTCGCTCCGACACACCCGGCGCGGCGCGGGGGACGAAGAAGATAGCCATGCCGTTCAGGTCGGCGGCGTCCTTGATTTTGGCCTGCACCAGATAGTCGTCGGCGATGCCGGTGGAACAGCCAAACGATTTGACTCCGTTCAGCAGCCAGCCGCCGTCTGTGGGGGTGGCTTCGGTGGAAATGAAGACGGCGCTGTTGGCCGACTTGGCCGCTTCGCTGGCGAAGTTCGCCAGGAAACGGCCGTCCCGCCCCATTTTGTGCAACAGTTTTTCGGCGAATTGGCGCACGGCCGTCGCCTCCTTCTCGTCAGGGAACAACCCGGCTTCCAGCGCCTCCAGGGCCAGCAAGCCGCGTGAGGCGCTGCTGCAATGGAAGAAGAAGGAAAGGCCGGTGGAGGGGCAGGTTGTGCCCAGGGCAAACGCCGCCGCCGCCAGATCGCGCAGCCCGCCGCCCAGTCCGCCATACTGCTCTGGAATAATCAGCCCAAACAGCCCGGCGTCGCGCAGGATAGGGATATTGTCACGGGGGAATTCGCCCGCCTGATCGGCGACAACCGCGTTGGCCCGCAATGCGGGCAGCACACGCTCCACCCGCCGGGCAATGGCCTCTTCTTTGGCGCTCATGCGCTCCACCAGCAGCGCGCCGGTTAGTTTGTCTGTCATGGATACCTCTTGAGACTACAACGGATTCGCATCTGAGGATGCGAACTCCGCTTCGATCTACTGAATCTGTAAAACCTGTGCAAGCTGTGGATCATTTTTTCTGTAGCTGTGGTTATGTTTTCTCGTTGGCGGCCACCACGCCGGCCACAAGCAACCGCTCAATCTCACCATCTGTCAACCCCATTTCCAATAGCAACGGCCGTGTGTGTTCACCAATTTGGGGTGGGTGTTGGGTGATGGCCGCGCCTTGCCCATTGAGCAGCAGGGGCAGACGGGGCAGATGGGTCTGACGGCCGTCCGGCAAGACTGTTTCCAATAAACTGCCACCGGCCAGCAACTGTTCGTTGTCGAACAAATCTTCCGGTTGGGCGATGGGGGAAAAGGGGAGTTCCGCCTGTTCGCAGCGGCGCAGCGCGTCGGCAGTGCTGTGGCGGGCAATCAGGTCAGCAATTTGGGGCAACAGCCAGTCGCGGTGGTCAATACGGCCGTTGTTACTTGCCAGCCGTTCATCCGCCAGCCAGTCCGCCCGCTCGAAAAGCTCACAGAACCGCGCCCACTGCTTGTCGCTGGTGACGCCAATAAAAATCAGATCGCCGTCGGCGGTGGTAAAGGTGCGGTAAATGGCCCAGGCACTCACCCGTTCTGGCATGGGCGGCACCGGCTCCTGGGTGATGGCGGCATAAGCCATGTGGTGGCCCATGAGGAAAGCGGCCGTTTCAAACAGGGCGCTGTTGACGAACTGCCCCTGCCCGGTAGCGTCTCGCTCGCGCAGGGCGGCCAGGATGGCAATGGCGCCATACGTCCCGCCCATGATGTCAATGATCGAGGCGCCAGCGCGCAACGGCCGTCCGGCCGGGCCGGTCATGTATGCCAAACCGCTCATCATCTGCACCACTTCATCCAGCGCCAGCCGGTTGGCGTAGGGGCCGGGCAGGAATCCTTTCAGGGAGCAGTAAATCAGGCGCGGGTAGGCAGCCACCAGGTCGTCGTATCCCAGGGCGAGGCGCGCCATCGTGCCAGGGCCGAAGTTTTCAATCAGCACATCCGTCGTTGCCAGTAGTTGCTGCACAATCTCCCGCCCCGCCGCCGATTTGATGTCCACAACCATGCTTTTTTTGTTGCGGTTAAAGAACGGGTAATACCCTGTGCCGAACCCTTTAAGGCTGCGGGTGGGGTCGCCGCCGGGTGGCTCAATGCGAATCACTTCCGCGCCCAGGTCGGCCAGCGTCAGGCCACAAGCCGGGCCAAGCACGGCGTGGCTAAACTCCAGGACGCGCAGGGAGGAAAGGGTGTTAAGCATAACCACCCCGCTCCCGCAAATAGTTCACCAGCCCACCCGCGTTGAGAATCTCAATCATCTGCTGCGGCATACGGCCGGCCGGGAATGATTCGTGGCGACTGTGGTTGGTGACCAGCCCGTTGACCAAATCCACGGAGAGAGCGTCGCCCGATTCGATAGAGTGCCACTCCACTTCAATGATCGGCAGGCCGATGTTGATGGCGTTGCGGTAAAAAATGCGGGCAAAACTGCGGGCAATTACCGCTGAAACCCCCGCCGCTTTGAGGGCCAGCGGCGCCTGCTCGCGGGAAGAACCGCAGCCAAAATTGTGCCCGGCTACCAAAATATCGCCGGGCTGAACCGTCGCCGCAAAGGCGGGGTCCAGGTCTTCCAGCACATGCGCCGCCAGAGCCGCCAAATCCAGCGTCTTGGTGTATTTGCCGGGGATGATCCGGTCGGTGTCAATGTCGTCCACGTTGTAGACACGGGCGATAGTCATAGTTCCGGCTCCGTAATCTCGCCCGCCAGGGCGGAAGCGGCCACTACGGCCGGGGAGGCGAGGTAGATGTTCGCTTTGGGGTTGCCCATTCGTCCGGGGAAGTTGCGGTTGGCCGACGAGATCACCACTTCGCCGTCGCCGGGCACGCCCAGATGGGAGCCAACGCAGGGGCCGCAGCCAGAGGTAATGAAGGTCGCGCCCGCTTCGGAAAGGGTGGCGACGGTGCCGTCGTGCAGCGCTTCGTTGAAAACCCGTTTGGAGGCGGGGGCGATGATCAGGCGGGCGCCGTTACCCAATTTCTTGCCCTTCAATACCTGCGCCGCCGCCTGCAAATCTTCCAGGCGGGTGTTGGTGCAGGAGCCGATGAAGGCGTACTGGATTTTTGTCCCTTTCACTTCGTCAATGTCCACCACATTGTCCGGGGCGTGGGGTTTGGAGATTTGCGGCCGTAGATTAGAAACGTCGAAACTCAATTCACGCTCATACACGGCATCAGGATCGGGCAAAGTAGGCGTAAATGGATACCAGAGGTCGAGGCCGGTGGGGTCTACCAGGCCCGCCTTGGCCCCCATTTCCGCGCTCATGTTCGCCAGCACCATGCGGCTGGCCAGGCTGAGGCCGGCGACGGCCTCGCCGGTAAATTCAACCGCCCGGTAATTGGCCCCATCCGCGCCCACCTGCCTGACCAGGAAGAGGATCACATCTTTGGCGGTGACGTTGGCAGGCAAACGGCCGTGCAGCGCGATCTTGATTGTCTGCGGCACCTTGAGCCAGGTCTGGCCGGTGAGCATGGCAGCGGCCAGATCGGTGGAGCCGACGCCAACGCCAAAGGCGTTTAACGCGCCATAGGTGGGCGTGTGCGAATCAGCCCCCAGGAACAGGTCGCCCGGTCTGACGTGCTCGTTCTCCACCATCAACTGGTGGCAGATACCTTCGCCGATGTCGTACAGGCGGCAGCCCATTTCGGCGGCAAAGTCGCGCATCAATTTGTGCAAATTGGCGACGGTTTCGGTAGGGGCAGGGGCGGCGTGGTCAATGACCAGGGAGACGCGCTGATTGTCCCAGGGGGTACGGCCGTTCATGGCCCGGAAAGCGCGTATCGCCAGCGGCGCGGTGGCATCGGTGGCCATCACCCCATCCACCTGGACAATGGCAATATCCCCCGCATACACCGACTGACCGGCGTGGCGGGAGATGATTTTTTCGGAGATGGTTTGGCCCATAGAATTCACTCAGACCTGACAGGTTTTGCAAACCTGTCAGGTCTCGGTCAAATCAGTCTGTGCATCCTCGCCGGTAGTTCCTGGCCCAAAAACTCCTCCATGCGGCGGGAGAGGGCGGCCACCTGGGGCAAATCTATGCCGGTCTGGACGCCCATTTCATGCAGCATATAGGTGGTATCTTCCGTGGCGACGTTGCCTTTGGCGGTGGGGATGAAGGGGCAGCCGCCCAGCCCGCCGAAGGAGGCGTCGAACATGGTCACGCCGGATTTGAGCGCGGAAAGCAGATTAGCCAGCCCTTGCCCGCGTGTGTCGTGCAAATGAAAAACGACGGGGACACTGCCCGCCAGCGGCAGCAACTCCTGCACCATCCGCCGAATGGCCTGGGGGTTGCCCAACCCGGCCGAATCGGCCAGGGAAAGTTCATCAATGCCCATCGCCAGGAATTGACGGGCCATGCCGATGACTTTGCCCTGTTCGATGTGGCCCTCGAAGGCGCAGCCAAAGGCGGCCTGGACGCCAGCGCGGACGCGCAGGCCATGTAACCTGGCTCTTTCGACCATTTCGGCCATATCCGCCATGCCGTCGGCAATGGTGGTGTTGGCGTTTTTGCGGGCCAGGGCTTCGCTGGCGGGGACGCCCATTTCCACCTGCTGCACGCCGGCGGCGATGGCCCGCTCCAGGCCGCGCCTGTTCAACACCAATGCGCTGTAGATGACCCCTTCATGCCGGGGCAGGCGGGCAAACAGTTCCTCAGCATCGGCCATTTGGGGCACAATTTTGGGGTTGACAAAGGAAGTGACTTGAATCTGGCGCAGACCGGCGTCGGCCAGCTTTTGGGCGTATTCCAGCTTCATCTCCGTGGGGATGAACTTTTCTTCGCGTTGGATGCCATCGCGCAGGCCAACTTCTACCAGGGTGGCTTCCAGCGGCACGGTGGGGATTTCCAGGGCTTCGCTGCGCCGCCAGAGGCGGTTGTGGTAAAGCAGAGGCATATCCAGATCGGATACGGAAAGGTCACGCACTTCGCCAACAAAAATGGTGTGGTCGCCGCCGTCGTACATGGCCCAGACGGTGCAATCTACCCAGGCTAATGAATCGGGGAGGAGGGGGCTGCCGGTCACGGCCGTGACTGTCTCTAACCCCGCAAACCGGTCGGCAATCTCCGGCTTCATGCCCGCAAAACGCATCCCCAACTCTAGCTGGTGGGCAGCCAGGACATTGACGGCAAAAACGCCGCTGTCGGCGATGACGTTATGCGTGAAGAGCTTTTTGCTCAGGGAAACCAGCACCAGCGGCGGGTCCAGGCTGAGGCTGGTGAAGGAGCTGGCGGTGACGCCGATGGGGGTCTGGCCGTGCATGGTGGTCACCACCGTGACGCCGGAGGCGAATTGGCCCATGGCCCGTTTGAAGTCGTTGGCGTTAAAAGTCATGGTTTTTTATCCGCAGATTGCACAGATTACGCAGATTAACAAAGCAAAATCTGCGTAATCTGTGGATCATTCCTCTTGCCAATGTAGGACGCCGAAGGTGGTGTACAGCATCTTGTCTGACCGGTAGAACTGCCAGACGATGCTGAGGGTGAAGTTGTCGTCAATCAGGAATTCGCGCCCTTTGATTTTGAGGGCGTCGCCGTAGATATGTTGGGAGGTGTAGAGGGCACGGCCGTAGCCCATGCTGTTCCCGTACAAATCTGGCCCTTCAAAATAATGTTTGTTGTGGTGGCGGTAGCGGCGGAAGGTGTACTGTCTGTTGAAAACGCCCTGTACACTCACCTGCATTTCGGCGCGGAGCAGGTCGAGTGGCCGGTAATCCATGCGTACCTGGTTAGCGCCGACCGGCTGCTGGTTGGCGTCGTAGACGAGCATTTCCCCCTGCCAGAAGCCACTTTTTTTGGAGGGGAGGATGTGGGGGTTACGGCCGTTGACCCGTTCCGCTTCACAGTGGGCGTCAATCCTGGCTTTGGTGTCCGGGTTGGTGTGGTAGTCGAAGGCGACTTTGTAAATGCCGTTGAACACCGTAAACAGCGTTGGCCCATCGTAAATGAGCGAGGAGTACACCTGCGTTTCGCCGTCGGGCAGAATATGTACCATCGTGCGCAAATCGCCCGTCCAGCCGGGGGAGTAGTAATGGGCGTCTACCAGCGTGCCATACGGATGGCCCGCGCCTACGAAGTCCGGTCCCAGGTAGATGCGATCCTGGTCGCTATCAATGACGCCAAAGGAGAAGATGTCCGATACTTCCAGCCGGGGCAGCAGTGGCCCCAGGCCGTCCTGGATTTTGGTGTTCATGCGGTAGGTGGTACGGCCGTCCGCGAACACAGAGGAGCGGTACACTTTGTTGTAGCCGCAATGGTTGCCTGCGGCGTCAAAGATAGAAGGCAGCCCGTGCCACTCTCCCTCGATTTTCTGCTGCCAGTTGGATGGTTGATTGCTCATGGTTGGATCCTGTAAATTGACGGCCGACCGCCGACCGCCGACCGCCGTCTGCGGTCATCATTGCTCGCGTAAAATCTGCCGCATCCGTTCGGCCGTTTCCGCGCCGACGAGCCGCTCCACCTGCGCCCACACTTTGTCTACGTCGGGGTTGAAGATGGCGGCCCGGTTCAGTTGGTCGCGGGAGGCCATGTCGCCGGTGGGCACGGCCGTGTCTGGCAGCCCATTCTCTACCAGGTCAAACCAATGGTTCAAATAACCGGAGACTGGCGTCTGAATCTGGGCAAAGGCAGACTCGTTGGCCCGGTAGGCCAGCATCCAGGGGGACATCAGGGCGTACTGTTTGGGGCCAAGCTGGGCAGGCGTGAGACCTTCGATCTTCTTTGCTTCCTCGAAATTGGGTGTGAGCGTATCATAAACAGCGTTCAGGTAGGCCAGGTTGGCCCCCAGGTCGGCGCGGGGAATCAGGTCGAGGTGAAAGGCAAAGTGCGGCCCGGCCATCACCGAATCCAGCGTGAAGTGGGGGATGTGGCTGTGTGGCGGGGTGAAGGCGAAAATCATGTGTGAATCCAACCCGATGGGGGGCACAACCAGGCCAATGTAAACCATCTTGCCGACTCTGTTCCCCTGAAACAGCCGCAACGATCCCACCGGCGCAGGACTCATCGGCGAGGTGAGGCTGAGATAAGGCGAGCCAGTTTCCGCCATGCCAAAGCGGGCGGCGATTTTATCGAGGGTGTCGAGAGCAAGTTGTTGGGGTAGGGACATATTATCACTCCTTCTTTTTCACTTCCACCGTCGGCACCTCGTCCAGCACCCACGCTTTGGCCAGTTCGGGGATTTCGCGGCGGGCGGGTGAGGGGATGACGACGGCATGTTGACGGCCGTACTCCTGCTTGATGCGGTGGATATCAATCTGCCAGCCCATATCAATATACTTCTGGCGCATCTTGCGGTAGGCGATCTGAATACCGTCCGATTTCACCGACAGTTCCGCGCCGATGTCATAGGGCAGCAGTTCCGGCCGCTGCGCCAGCACAATGGGGTAATCCTGGTTGAAAATTTTCAACACCCTCTTCAGCGCGTCGCCATCGGCCCAGTTGCCCTTGAAAAAAGTGCGTAACTGCGTCCACTTGGTGATGGTCTTGTATTCGTCCACCGGCAGGTGGAAGTTAAACAGCACCATCAGGCCCATGGGCAGGGTCACTTCCAGCAGCGTCATGCAGGGCATCCAAAAGGCGGCGCGGGTTTGCACCCCTTTTGGCTCTTCATCTACCTTATAGAGCCGTTTCCACAGGCCAGGGATGTTCTTGCGTTTTGGTTTGAGCGTGACCACCATTTCCGCGCCCAGGGGGTGCTGGGTGGTCTCGTAGTCGGGGATTTCCGGTTCGTCCCGATTGCCAAACGCGCCGCCATGCACAAAGGGGGCGTGGGCGGCGTCCAGGCTGTTTTCCAGAGCGCGTTCGTAGTAGACAGGCCACTCAAATACGCCGCGAATGACTTTGAAATCGGGGTTGTCGAAGTGGGGCAGGTCGGGCAGCGACGGCCGTTCCGCCTCCGGCAAGTCCCCCAAAAACGCCCAGACGTAGCCGTACTTCTCAACGGTGGGGTAAGCGTCTACGCGGGCTTTCTTGGGCACGGGTATCTCCGGGTGGGCGGGGATTTTGACGCAGGCGCCATCGGCCTTGTATTCCCAGCCGTGATAGGGGCAGACGATGCAGTCTCCGGCCATCCAGCCGTCGGACAGCGCCCCGCCGCGATGGATGCAGAGGTCGCTCAAGACGTGAGGTTGGCCGTCAGGTGTGCGGTAGAGAACAAACTCCTGCTCCAGCGCCGTCACCCGGATCGGCTTCTCTTGCTTCACGTTGTGGGCAAATTCCAAAGGCCACCAGAAATTTTTCAACATGATTGATTCCTCCAATTTGACCGCCGACCGCCGACCACTGTCCGCGGTCGGCCGTCGGTCGTCTACGGTCAATTCCTACTTCTCCCGAATTACAACCTGCTCCGGGTTTAACTGTTGCCTGTCAATAAAAGCCAGGATCAGCCCGGCAATCTGCTCGCGGATTTCGGCCGCCGGTCTGGTCATGGGGCTATCGAGGAAAAAGCGACCGGTGGTCTCATCCAACGGGTGGGCGATGCTGAAATGGTTGGCGCCGGGGATGAGGACATCATACGCTTTGTGCCCGGCTGCTGGTTGGCAAGCCTGCTCAAAGGTCAGGGCGATGGGGTCGGGGCTGTCTATCTCGGTCCCATAACGGCCGCGACTTGCGGCGATGACCCCGTCCAGATCACCGCGCATCAGCAGAACCGATTTGTCGCCAATGGGCAAAATTGTCCCCGGCGCAAACCCTAACATGGTGCTGGCCATGGTGTGCCCGGCGTAGGCGAACACGGCCGTGACCTGCTCAAAAAATTGCCCATTTTGCAGCGCCACCGTGCCACCCGCTGAATGGCCGCCCAAAATCACCCGATGGAGATCGAGCGCGTCGTGGAGAGGGCTGGCCGCGTCGCCGTTTAGCTGCGCCAGGGCGTCTAAAATGGGTTGCACGGCCGGGCAGGTGGGGCCGCTGCCGTAGCTATCTGGTCGCACCCGTGCCAGGTCAATGCCCGGCGTCAGACCGATGACGTGGGGCAGCGTCTCGGCAATATGGGTGTAGAGAACGGGGACGATGTGGGCCTCGGCCAGCCGGACGGCCAGCCAATGGTAACTTTCGATGCCTACGTTGATGCCGTTGCAAAAAATGACGATGGGAAGGGGTACGGCCGTTGTGTCCACCGGCATCACCCCCGTCATCCGCTCTGTCTCGCTGCCGGTGGGCGCGGCGGGATAGTAGATTTTCAGATGCACGGTGTCATAGGGCGGGCTGGCCCCAGGTATGGTTGTGGCGTGGAACAAGGCTCTAATCATTTTTTTGCTCATCCGCATGACTACAGCCGATAAGGGATTAAACGGATTTTCCTCTGGAAATCTATCCGCTTATTCCTCAATCCGTTGTCGTCTTAAAAAGGCAGCGAAAACTTTGTGACACTACCAATTTTTTCTTATCGGTCGGCGGTCAATATATACGCCTCTACCTCGTGTAATTTCTCATCCTGAAACCGTTTGCCCAGTCCGGCAATGGCGCGGGCGGATGAGTCGTAGATTTCGATCAGCGACAGCGTCTCGCCGAGGCCGGTAACGGCTTCCACCTCGCGCAACGGGCCGTACCATTTTTCCCGGCCGGGCGCGGCGTTGATTTCCTGAACCACCCGCCCATAATCGTGAATGTACACCATTTCCTGTAGCTCACCGTCCGGGGCAATAAAATAGTGATGTCCGCGATAATCCGCCGGATTCAACGCGGTCGGCGGTCGGCCGTCGGTGGTCAATTCCAGTTCTGGGTACCCCTGCGCCTCGGGCACGGCCGTGCCCACAATCGTGGCGATCTCCTCATTGGCGATGAAAAATTTGCCGCCGGTCACTTGCCGCTCCGGGTTCAGCAAAATAGAAAAAGAGGTGAAGTTGCAGCCAAAACGAGGCCATAACCCACGCGCGGTCAATACGCCTTCTTGCCAGGAGAAACCACCGCCGATGACGTCTGGCCCCAGGTAACGGCGCGCCCGCCCCGCCAGTTGTAAATCAAAGACAAATTCGCCGACGCGCCGGTTCATGATGGCGGCTGTCTGGGTGGCTTGTGGGGAAAGGTTGACGGCCGTTTCCACCGGTTCGCATATCTGAATCACCCGAATTTTCTGCGCGGCGAGTGGCTGCAAACAACGGCGCTGCCGCACCACGCCCACGTATTCACCCGCCGGGGTGTAGATGGCTTCGCTGACCAGCCAGTCACCGAGAAAAGCGGTTGTCATGCGCCAAACTCCAACACGCCAAACTGGGCGCCAATGCGTTGGCCGCCGCGGTACCAATGCTGCACGATGGCTTTGCGGTCGCCGGTCAATGTGGCAACCTCGCGCTGCCAGCAGCGGAGATGGCTTTCCCGATGGTAAAAGTGGCCGCTGAGAGCGCGGCCACCGCTGAGACTGTAACTGCCCACAACGTCGGAATCGGCCGTGGCCCAGGCCTGCCAATCGTTTGTGGTGCATGTTGCCCGGCGAGCGGGGGGGTCGAACGCGCCGCCGGACACCGTTAACTCCAATTGGCGGGGTGTGGCGGGGGTGATGGTCTGGTTGTAGGGGAATTGGCCCAGGGAACGGCCGTTCCCATCCAGCGCGGTTAATGTGCCGTGCCATTGACCGGGACGATGCAGCCAGATTGTTGGGCGTCCGGCGGCCGGATCACCCTGCAAATCGTAATGAGTGCCGCTGACGACGGTGGGTTGGGCCGGGGCATCGCCGTCCGGGACACGGTCGTTCTGGCCGACAACGACGTACAGCAGATGTTCCCCCCGCGCCATGTGGGCCAGGGAGAGCTGCAAATTGTCATCTACATTCATCAGGAAGAAGCGCTGGCTCAGGCCGAGGGCAGGCCAATAGGCGTTGGCGTCTACCAGGCTGTCGCTGAGGGTTTCGGCGTAGCCGATGTTGGCCGGGCCTTCGTAGAGACGGCCGTCGGCCTGCGGTTGAATGAAGTAGTGACCGCTGTGTTTGAATGGCCCCACAAAGGAGACATCTATGCGGATACGGCCGTCGGCCAATGGTTGCACCTGCCGGTAATCGGCGCCGTTGCCCAGGAAACGGCCGTCGCTGTCAAACACCTCCGCGCTGCCAGCCCAACGGCCGACGCCCTGCGTGAATTGGTTCATGCGTTCACCTGGTGATCACCGGCGGTCAATCGGTACGTCTGCATTGTTTTGGGCGTCGCGGCAAAAATCGGTTGGAAATCGGCGCCGGGTGGTTGCGGGGTCAGGTAACGTCCGGCCACAGAAAATTCAAGCGCATCACCGACAAAAACCCAGGGGGTTAATTGATATGAGCCGTCCGATTGGGGCGTGATGGTGACGATATGGTCCTGGCCCCGGCCGTCGGGCACGTTGCGGAAGAGGGCGGGGGCGCGTTCGGCGGCGCAGGTGGTGTGAAAATAGAGGCCCAGGGTGTCACAGAATTGCAGCAGTTTGTAATTGGCGAACAACGCTTCTTCTTCTATCCAGGGCTGCGTGGTAGGGTCGGCGGCGAGGGCTGCTTTAAGCCGTGCCTGCCGCGCCAGTTCATCGGCCAGCATCTGGTCGGCGGCAGCTTTGTGTTCAGCCGGGATTTTGTCAATGAAAATGAAGTCGGAAAGTCCGTAACGGCCGTTGAACAATCCATAGGTGTGCATCGAGGAGAGCAAGCCGCAAAAAAGGTGCCGTTTTTCGTTGAAATCGGGCGACCCCTGGCTGGTTTGCAGCAGGTAGGGCAGCGGCGTTTGTGTCAGGTGGTGGGGCAGGCCGGTAAGGGGAGATTGTTCGTGACGGCCGTCTACCGGCGACCACCCTTCGTCGTGATGTTCAATGACGAAGATGGCTAACTCCCTGGGGATAGGCGGGCTGAAACGGCCGTTGCCAAACGCCCGCGCCAGTTGGCCGCAGGAGCGGGCATGGTCCGTCTGTTCGATGACGAAATGGGGTTCGTCTGGGGTAGTGGTCTGGATGATCATGGGCGGTTGGTTACGGCCGTTGAATGCGCACAAAATCCTGAATCTGAAAAATATGCGTCTGCCCATCGCGCAGCTTGTGGGTGATGATGCGCCGGTTGTCCGGGTCCAGGAAATAATGGTTGTTGTGGACGATGGTGTGGGAGATTTTGCTGTCGATGGTAAAGACGTAGTTGTAGGGGGTCAGTTCCGTGCCATGCAGCGAAAGCTGCTCACTGGTCGCCCAGCAAAATTTGCCGTCGGTGGCGATGTCGGAATGAAAAACGGTTTTGCCCACGCCATACAGATTCTCGAAATCTTCCATCAAGTGCCAGGAACGGCCGACTTCATTCCAATACACGTCCATATGCACCGCCGCCGCTTCCAGGAACTCGCCTTTGGGGCTAAATGTTTTGCACAGCCCTTCCCACCGCCCCATGAAACATTGGTAAGGGATGGTGGAATGGGGATCGCCGTAGTTTTTGTTGGTCATGGTTTTCTCCTGTCCCGCCAGAAGTTCAACTTCTTTGGAGAAGTTGAACTTCTAAACTTAGTCGCCAATCTGATACTTGAACCGGTCGCCACGGTAACATGCTTGCAGGTATTCCAGCGGTTCGCCGCTGGAGCTGCGCACGACGCGGGTGATTTGCAAGATGGGGCTGCCCGGCGCCACTTGCAGCAGGCTGGCCCCTGGTTCAACGGCGGGGACGGCCTCGATAATGCGGCTGGCGCGGCTGGTCATCATCTGGGGAATGTGGCTTATATAGTGCAGCGAGCCACCTTCTAGCAGGGCGACCTCGTTGATTTGCCCGGCGACTGCTTCCGGCAAGAAGGCGGTGTGGATGCCAATGGGCTTATCTTCGGCTAAACGCAAACGGTGCAGGCGGTAGACGCGGCTGCCGGGGGGGAGGTTGAGGTTCACGGCCGTTTCTTTGTCCGCCGTCACAAATCCTTTTTCCAACACGCGCCAACCGGGGGTGATGCCCTGTTCCAGCATGAACTCGGTCAATCCCTTGTGGGCGTCGGGGCTGTGGGTCATTTTGGGCGGCGTGACGAAGGTGCCCCGCCCCCGTTCGCGGACGAGCAGCCCTTCATGTACCAGATCGCTCAACGCCTGACGCACGGTTGTCCGGCTTAAGCCAAATTGATCCTGAAGCTCTTGCTCTGAGGGGATGAGATCGTCCGGTTTCCAGGCGCCGGATTCGATATTTTCCAGCAATCGTTGTTTGAGTTGATGGTGTAAGGGTAAAGGTGAAGTGCGGTCTATGCTTAACATGGTCATTGTCCTATAGGCAAATGTTATAACATTATAACAATAATACCTTTTTACCCTGTTTTGTCAAATCCAGAAGCGGCGGGCATCTGAGGATGCCCACTCCGCTATTTCGAGTTGCTGAAATCCCACAATGACAGCCCCGTCCTGGCGTCCATGGCACGATTGACAGGCACGCCATCATAGGCGGTGAGGGTGAATTCAACAGCAAACGCGATAGCACGGACGGCGTGACCGCCAATGATCGCCATCCCATGGGGTGCGGTTTCGTCGCGGAAGGAGAGGACGAGATGGGTATGAATGTGGGGACGGCCGTCCAGCCGGGAGATGGCGCCGTGACCGGAGAGGATTTCTAACGGCCGTCTGAAAACCAGCGGCTCCTGGCGAATTTGACGCTCAAAATCATAGGCGCTCAATGCCACCTCGGTCAGCCCGCCCAGCATCTCAAATGTGGCCGCCTGGATATGTTCGGCGGCGGCAATTTGGGCAAAGGCATCGTGAACGGCCGTGCCATTCGTCAGAGTGCCCATAAAAACACGGGTGGCCTGCGTGTTCACCTGAACCAGCGAAACTGCCATAGCTACCTCCCCAGAAAACGGCTGGCCCCCTGCAAAATTAAAAGCTGTGCAATGCCCAAAATCATGGTTGCGCCGCGCGCAATCTGCTTTTCGGCGTCGGTGTGCGTGCCCGCAGTCATACCGGCGGCGACCCCCGCCTGCTGGCAAATGGCAATCACCTGATCAATCATTGCCTGAACCTCCGGGTGGTTGGGGCCATCGGCAAAACCCATGTTTAGCGAAAGGTCACGCGGACCAATCATCACCGCGTCCACATGGGGTTGGGCGATCATCTCGGGGAACTTTGGCAACAAGGCGGGGTCTTCAAATTGGGGGATGACCATTGTTTGCTCGTTGGCAAAGGTGATGTAATCCCCCGCCGCGCCGCTGTAGGCCATATAGCTGGCGGCGCGGGAGACGCCGACACCCCGTTTGCCAATGGGCGGATATTTGACAGCATCCACCAACATCTGCACTTCGGCCGTATCCCTTAAATCGGGCATCATCACCCCCATCATGCCCGCGTCCAGATAGGGCAGCACAAGTTTGGGGTCTTTGGGGCCAATGCGGATGAGAGGGGTCATCTGGGTGCGTTCGCAGGCGCGGACGACATTGACAACCTGGGCCGGGTCGAGCAACCCATGTTCGGCATCGAGCAGGTAATAATCGTAGCCGGCCAGGCCAAACAGTTCGGCCAGTTGGGGATCATCCGAAGTGGCGATGACGCCAAATGCGGGTTGACCGGCTTTTAGTTTGGTTTTCAGGCGGTTTTCCTGGATGAACATGCTAACAACACCAAAACGTGAGAAGTTCAACTTTTCTAAAAAGTTGAACTTCTGCAAACTTTCAAACTGCTAAATGACTCCGGCCGATTTCAACTCTGCTAACTGTGCCTCGGTTAACCCCAACAACCCTCTGTAAATCTCGTCGTTATGCTGCCCCAGGATGGGCGGCGGTGAAAAAGTGTCTTCATGGGTGTCGGAGAGTTTGATCGGGTTGCCGGGCATGCACACCGAACCGCCGAGGGGGTGGGCTACTTCGACGATCATGTTGCGGGCAAGCACCTGTTCATCGTTGAGAGCTTGTCGCAGATTGTGTACCGGGGCGCAGGGGACGCGGGCGGCGCGTAATTTCTCCAGCCAATAGGCCTGGGTGTTGGTGGAGAGGATTTCATTGAGACGGCCGTTAATCAACGCCTTGTTCCGCAACCGGCCCGGCTGGTATTTGTGTTCTTCGGTGTCCAGGTCGTTGGCGGGCAGAAGCGTCATCAGCACCTCCCAAAAGTTGTCGGCGATAATGGCAATAATGATGTAGCCATCGGCACAGGCAAACGTATCGTAGGGAACGTGGACAAAATGGCCGTTGCCCAGTTTGTCGGGGACAATGCCGGAGAGGAAGTGCATGGTAGCCATGTAGTTGAGCAGGCTGATTTGGGCGTCCAGCATAGAGATGTCTACATGCTGCCCGCGCCCTGTTTGCTGACGCGCTTGCAGAGCTGCCAGAATGCCAATCACGGCCGTCAGCCCCCCCGCCAGATCACCAATGGGAATGCCGGAGCGGGTGGGTGGGCCGCCGGGTTGCCCGGTGATGCTCATGCCGCCGCCCATCGCCTGGGCCACCATGTCGAAGGCGGTGTAATTTTTGGCGGGGCCGGTTTCGCCAAAGCCGGTTATGGTGCAGGTAATGATGCGCGGGTTGATGGCGGCAAGATGGGCATAGTCAATCTTGAGGCGTTCGGTGACGCCGGCGCTGAAGTTGCTCAAGACAACGTCGGCCGTTTTCACCAGGTCGTAAAAAATCGCCAGTCCCGTTTCCGATTTCAGGTCTAGCGTCACGCTCTTTTTGTTGCGGTTGAGGGTCATAAAATAAGCGCCAAAGCCGTTGAGGCTGTTCTGCGGGTCATTTTCCAACAGGCGGCGCGTGCCTTCCCCCTTGCCCGGCGGTTCTACTTTGATTGTTTCCGCGCCCAGGTCGGCCAGCATCATACCGGCATAGGGGCCGCTGAGCATGTGGGTGAGGTCGAGGATGCGGATTCCTTGCAATGCTTTCATCAAACCTCTTGGGCTGGAGCGCCAGCCGTCAAATTTTGTAAATACGTCACCACCTCCGC
>JAHBVI010000135.1 GCA_019637635.1 Anaerolineae bacterium | reverse complement strand
GTCCAATCTAATTTATCCTTTTCCATGTGCTTCAAATACATTTGCCAGGAGGCTCAACAGTGAAAAAAGCCATACTATTTGCTCAGATTTCAAAGTCAAATTGCCATGTTCCAGGCAAACACATTTATCTCGAATTTCTATAACCGGCTTCGATTTCGAATCAAACAACTTGATGCCTTCGATGAACTTAAACTTGAACTCAACCTGGCTCTCAAAACAGGCGGTTAATAATTGTTTGGGGTACCCCTCTATCTCAAACAATTGCTCGGTAGTAATATCGCCCCCTTCTGTAAGGCTTGCGGCATAGGGCCGGATTTTCAATCTCAAATAAATATGGGAAGGCAGACTGGTTGTTACTATATAGTGAATTCGCATTTGGGCGGTTTTCCCCCAGCCTTCAGTTTTTGTTTCAATTCTCAGAATGCGCCCTGCACACAGACCTTCATATACTGTTTTGCCACCCGCCCGTGTATAAATAAGGCCAAGTTTGTGTGCCGCCCTTTTTGTGTTGGTGCGAAAGACTATCCGCTGCCCCCCCAAATAGGCTAAAACACCAAATAGTGTCATGAAAAATATAAACGCAAGAATGTCCATCAAAATATTAGGGCAGGATATCGGCGATGGTGTAGGGCTGATTGGCGAAGTTGGCGAAGGTGAGGTCGTGGAAGGGCAGATTGTGGTGTGTTTGCAGTTGGGCCATGAGCGCCAGGTAGTTGGTGAGCAGGCGGCGTTCCCAATTCAGACCCAATTGAGTAGCGGCCGTTTTGATGGCCGCTTCTGGCCCTTCCAATTCCACAAAGTTACCGAAGGGTAGTTCGTCTAGCACCACTTCCACCTCACCCAACCGGAATGTTTCGCGGTACTTTTCATACACCTGCACCGGACTGTAACCGAGGCGTTGGAAGAGCAGCACGGCCGTGTCCCCATCACTCGCCTGAAATTCAATCTCCTCCCGCACTTTGGCCTCACTACCCGGTAAAGTTATCGTGTCGCTTTTGAAGGTGACGGTCACGGCCGTGTCCTGCCGCACCCGGAGCAACTGCCGGTTTTGTAACAACTGCTGGTCGGGGGTATCCAGGCGCAGATTGCGTTCAAAGACACGCGGTTTGGTGAGTTGGGCATGGAACGCGAGCAGAGTTTGGCGCACGGCCGTGTGTTCCGCCACCCAAAACTTTACTTCCACTTCCAGATGGTCTGTGGGTCCTGCCATCTGCCTGTCAACCTCCGCTAAACTGCACCTGCACCGGGTCATGGTCAGACAGACGCCGGTCTGGGTCAGGCGAAACCAGGCGCGCCCAGGATATGGGTACGAGCCCCGAACCACGATACAACACGTGGTCAATCCGACCGGTGGGCATCAGTTCCGGCAGGTCATACAACATGGTGGGCGCTTCTACGGCCGTTGTCGCCGTATGCGCATCACACCAGCCATCTGCCAGCAGCCGCGTATAATTAGCGTCGTTGGGGTTAAAGTTCAGGTCGCCGGCCAAAATCTGGGGCAGCCCTTGTTCGCTAAATACTGCTAATCGAGATCGGCATAATTCCACCATAGCCTGGGTGCAGCGATGGTCAATGTGGGTGGTGAAAACGAGAAACTCCTGATCGGAAGCGATGTGGCGCAGATGCGCCCATAACACGGCGCGTGGGGCCACGTTGCCAAAACCAATGGAGGGCCGGTGCGGCGTAGGCGAAAGCCACCAATAATCAGATGCAACCCGTTCAAAAGTATCCGTGCGGTAAAACAGGACGTTCTCATACGGGTCTGGAATCTGCGGCAAGCCATACCGGGCATATTTTGCCTGCCACGCTGCCAGCAGGTCGGGGTCAGGATCAATGACCGGGACGGTTAGCGGCGTAAACTGCGGTAGCTGCTCCTGCAAAAAGTGCAACTGGCGCGGCGTCACCTCTTGCAGGGCAATGAGATTGGGCTGCGCCGCGCGCAGCGCCCCCACCACCAACGCTTTACGTTCATCCCAGGCAGGCACACCCGGCGGCGTCAAAAAATCGGCGGATATATTCGAGGTGACAATGCTAATTTTCATATGAATACTGATGCCGGAACATGAAACCGTTTACTCAATGCTTTAATTTGACTGACATTTAGCTCTTGTTTGCCGCTTAATATCTCGGACACAATTTCCCGGTCACCTAATTCAGCCAGGTCTTGCTGGTTCAAATCATATTCTTCCATAAAATGTTTTAAGGTGGAGATAGGATCCGATACTGGCTCCGATATGGTTTCATTTTCATAGGCTTCAATCAATACCCCGACTACGTCCATCAAATTTGCCAGCGGATGATTTTCATCATCACGGACTATATCCGTCAGTTCATCCAGTAATTCCACCAGTTGGTCATATTCATCTTCACTGCCAGGAACAAAAATAAAGCGGGCAGCCTGTTCAAAATTATGAATCATCTCTGTCTGCAACATGTTCACCTCTTCCATTTGTTTCTGTTGTATTCGGCATGAGTGAGGATGTGCATTATGATGTTGTCGTCCCCTGGTGTCCCCTGGTAATTACGTGACAAAATTATACCTGAAAAGATTAACGGCCGTGTGCCCCGCCCACAAAGCCCACCATCGGACTTGACAACTTCGGATTACCGATAACCGATTACCGCTCACCCCTCCTCCCCCGGTTCACTGATCACCACCAACACCTGGTCTTTTTCCACACTGTCACCCTTGCTCACGTTAATCCGGCTGACAAGGCCATCACGAGGCGCGCGCAGTTCATTTTCCATCTTCATGGATTCCAAAATGACCACCTTGTCCCCCTGGCGCACGGCATCCCCTTCGGCCACCGCCACGGCCACAATCACGCCGGGCATGGGCGACCGCACCTGCGCTTCACCGGTAACGGCTGGGCCGCTGCCCCGCGCCTGCGACAGCCGGTACATGCGCTCATCCTGCACCTGCACCGTATACAGTTCGCCGCGCGTCAGCACCTCCCACACATCATCCCGTTCGTTGATCACCGCTTCCAGCGAACGGTTATTCAGCAGCAAGGAGAGGACGCTGTCTTCATGCAGCAGTTGAAAGTCAATCTCATACGGCACCCCATTGACAATCACCTCCTGCTCACTGTCAATCACAATCTCAAACTCTTTATCATTCACTCTGGCAAAGTATTTCATACCGATTACCGATTACGGATTACCGCCTCAACCGCTCCCACCGGCTGTACCATTTCCAATTGCTCACATCGCGCGCACCGGGGGCCATAATCTGGCTGGCCTGCTGGCTGTGGCGATGGGCAATCAGGGCGGCCATGATCGCCGCTTCCATCTCCCGTGGCGACTCCCGGTCACTCATGCTAAAGCGTTCTTCCACAAATTTCGTGTCAAACTGGCCCGTCCAGAAGCTGGGCGTCTCTACCATATGCTGGTGGAAAGGAATGTTGGTTTGCACGCCCATGATGCGATATTCGGCCAGGGCGCGGCGCATCCGCAAAATCGCTTCGGCGCGGGTTTCGCCGTAACAAATCAGCTTGCCGATCATGGAATCGTAGTAGGGGGTGATTTCAAAGCCGGGGTACACGGCCGTGTCCACCCGCACCCCCGGCCCCGTCGGCACCCGACTCATCGTCACCTTGCCCGTCGAGGGTAAATAGCTGTTATACGGGTCTTCGGCATTGATGCGACACTCAATCGCCCAACCACTCATCTTGATCTCTTCCTGCTTGAAGCGCAGCCGCCGCCCCCGCGCAATCCGCAGCATTTCCTGAACAATATCCACCCCCGTTACCAGTTCCGTCACCGGATGCTCCACCTGCAAGCGGGTGTTCATTTCCAGGAAATAGAAATTCTTGTTTTTA
Organism: Anaerolineae bacterium; assembly: GCA_019637635.1. GTDB lineage: Bacteria > Chloroflexota > Anaerolineae > Promineifilales > Promineifilaceae > CAADGU01. Next base: position 15,228 of record JAHBVI010000135.1, on the reverse strand, counting down.
TCCATCATAAATTCGATGGTTCCGGCGCTGACGTAATTGACTGCTTTGGCCGCCGCCACGGCCACTTCGCCCATGCGTCGCCGCAGCTCTTCATCCACCACAAAAGAGGGGCACTCTTCGATCAATTTCTGGTGGCGGCGCTGTAGGGAACATTCCCGTTCACCCAGGTAGATGACATTGCCGTGCATATCGGCCAGGAGTTGGATTTCAATGTGACGGCCGTCCAAAATCATCTTTTCCAGGTATACCGTATCATCGCCAAAGGCCGCTGCCGCTTCCCGCCGCGCCGCCGCAATCGCATCCGGCAGCGCCGCCGGATCATGCACCGGGCGCATACCTTTGCCGCCGCCGCCCGCCGTTGCCTTCACCAGCACCGGAAAGCCAATATCCGCCGCCGCTGTTATCATCTCCTCATCATTCAGCCCCGGTTCTGTGCCCGGTACCACCGGTACACCCGCCCGTTTCACCGCCTCCCGCGCCGACTGTTTATCCCCCATCACTTGAATGGCATACGGATGCGGCCCCACAAACACAATGCCATTATCAATACACGCCTGGGCAAATTCCGCGCGCTCCGCCAGGAACCCATACCCCGGATGGATCGCGTCCGCGCCAGAGCGTCTGGCTACGTCCAGAATCTTATCAATGCGCAAATAACTCTCGCGCGCGGGCGGTGGGCCAATGTGGTACGCCTCATCCGCATAGCGCACATGCAGCGCCCGCCGGTCGGCGTCTGAAAAGACCGCCACCGTCTTAATGCCCAAATCCCGGCACGCCCGCACAATGCGAATGGCAATCTCGCCCCGGTTGGCAATGAGTAATTTGTCAAAACGTTGAAGGAGTAGTTTATCTGTGGTCATCCTGGTAATCGGTTATCGGTAGGTGGTAGAGATATTGTTTATCCGTTATCTCTATCAAGATCATTTTACTAGAAAAACATACAGGGTACTGGGGTTTACCGTCAGGATAGAAACCGAAGCCACTTCTGTCCCTTTCTGAAAAATCAACAAAACAACGCCTGTATCCCCTTCACCGGCGCCAAGTAAACTCCAGCCCAATTTGCCTAATTCCTTTTCGTAAAAAGATTGCACTTCTACGGCCGTAGCCTCAACCGTAAACGCATAACTTTTACTATCCCCCTCACCGGCTATAGCCTGGGGCATAATAGGAATGCCGTTCCATTCGGATGCCGGTTTTTCTGTCGGCAAAGGTAAGAGAAAATCAGGGTTAGCTTGTATGTCGGTGCTATCAGTGGCCGCATCATCTGTCGAAAACGAAACGGATTGCAGCACAGCTTCGAACATCTCTGATCCTTCATCTTCCCAGCGATCATTCACGGCAAAGCCAAAAGCTACAAATACCCGCGTTTCATCCGGGGACACAACCGCAATGCGCCCCTCCAGATCATCGCCAAAAAGAGCGCCGGTTACATCTACAGCCAGCCCTGCTTTATCATCAATCAGGTAAGGATATGGTTCGCCGGCAATGAGTTCATCCATATCGGCGCCGGCCGCTTCAACAAAATTTGCCAGGATTTCTTCAAGCGTGTTTTCTGTGTCCGCCGGATTGGCAATCATAAATAAAAGTATTTCATCGTCGGCGCTGAAGATGCCCGCCTGGCTGCCCCGCACATCTGTAAGAAAACCGGGCACTGCCCAAAAGGAAAAATTCCCATCCTTGACCAGAATTACATCATCAGGAGAAGGAGCAAGTTGGGTAGGCGTTGCCGTCGGCTCAGGGGTCGGTGTAGCTGTGTGTGTTTGCGTTGGTGCGGGCGTATTTGTAGGGAGCGGGGTCGGTGTGTTGGTAGCAGTTGGGGTAAACGTCGGTTCTTTGGTGCTGGTAGGAGAAGGTTGAAGGGTAGGCGTATTGGTTGGCGCCGGAGTAGAATTTGCGGCTTCTGACGCGCCACATGCAGCCAGGCAAACGCCTGAAACCCCCAAAATGGCTAATATAAGCACTAATTTTCTAAGAGTAACCATAAAATTTTCCTGACCTGTATATTTGGCTGATGATGAAGATTCACCGATTACTGATTACCGATTACAAAGGCATATTCCCGTGTTTCTTCGGCGGGTTCTCGTCGCGTTTGTTTTGCAGCATGTTCAGGGCGTTGATCAGGCGGGGGCGGGTCTCGTGTGGTTCGATCACATCGTCTACATAACCGCGCCGGGCGGCCGCATACGGATTGGCAAACTCTTCGCGGTAATGTTCCACCAGTTCCGCTTTTTTGGCGACGGGGTCTTCCGCCTCCATCAGTTCGCGGCGGAAGATGATGTTCACCGCCCCATCTGGCCCCATCACGGCAATTTCGGCCGTGGGCCAGGCCAGGTTCAGGTCGGCGCGGATGTGTTTGCTGTTCATCACGCAGTACGCGCCGCCATACGCCTTGCGGGTGACGACGGTGATCTTGGGCACTGTCGCCTCGCAAAAAGCATACAGCAATTTGGCCCCATGCCGGATGATGCCGCCTAATTCCTGGTCTACGCCGGGCAGAAAGCCGGGTACGTCTTCAAACACAATGAGCGGAATGTTGAAACAGTCGCAAAAGCGGACGAAGCGCCCCGCCTTTTCGCTGGCGTTAATGTCCAACACCCCGGCCAAGACCATCGGCTGGTTGGCCACAATGCCCACCGGGAAGCCGCCCAGGCGGGCAAACCCCACCACAATGTTTTGGGCGTAATGCTCCTGAATTTCGTAAAACTCACCATCGTCCATGATCAGGTGGATGGCGTCTTTGATGTCGTAGGGTTTGTTGGGGTTATCCGGTACCAGCGAGTCTAACGCCGCTTCGGTGCGCAGGGGATCGTCTTTGGTCGGTTTGAAGGGGGGGTCTTCCATGTTGTTGGAAGGCAGGTAGCTCATCAATTCGCGGATGAGGAAGAGGGCGTCAGCTTCGCTTTCGGCGGCCATGTGGGCCACGCCGCTCTTGGCGTTGTGGGTCATGGCGCCGCCTAGCTGCTCAAAGGTGACGTCTTCGCCGGTGACGGCTTTGACCACGTCGGGGCCGGTGATGAACATGTAGCTGCTCTCTTTGACCATGTAGATGAAGTCGGTGAGGGCAGGCGAGTAAACGGCGCCGCCGGCGCATGGCCCCATAATGGCGCTGATCTGGGGGATGACGCCGGAGGCCAGGGTGTTGCGCAGGAAGATGTCTGCGTACCCACCCAGGCTGACGACCCCTTCTTGAATACGCGCCCCGCCGGAGTCGTTGATGCCGATGACGGGGGCGCCATTGCGCATGGCCATGTCCATGATTTTGCATACTTTTTCGGCGTGTACCTGGCTGAGGCTGCCGCCAAAGACGGTGAAGTCCTGGGAGAAGACGTAGATGAGACGGCCGTCAATCGTTCCCCACCCCGTCACCACACTATCCCCCAGGTACTTCTTGCTGTCCATGCCAAAGTTGCGTTCCCGGTGGACGACAAAGGCGTCAATTTCGTGGAAGGAGCCTTTGTCTAGCAGCAGTTCAATCCGCTCGCGGGCCGTCAGTTTGCCACCCGCTTTGTGTTTGGCAATGCGCTCTTCGCCGCCGCCCTGGTGAGATTCGTGTCTGAGTTTTCGCAGTTGGTCAATCTTGGCGTTCATAGCTGTGTGAAGATTGGAGATTGGAGATTAGAGATTCTGCCAATCTCCAGTCTCCAATCCCTAATCTCTAATCTCCTCTTTCAACAAAATAATGCCGCCGCCCGGCGCGCCGCAGCCCCCAAAAGGACAATATCACCACCACCGCAAAAAACAGGGTGATCACCAGACCACCCTGGGTGGCAAAGGGAAGCGGGGAAAAGATAAGGCGCAGGCCGATGGTGTACAGACCGAACAAAAAAAGTAACAGGGGAATGATGATTTGGGCTGACGGCCGTCGTCGCCGCAACAACCACGCCGCCCCAAAAAACAACACCGCCCAGGCCAACGCCCACACCGCCTGCCACAAAGGGGCCGGTCGGATAGCCAGGGGGTCTAACAAGGGGCGGTTTTGGATCAACAACAGTGCTTTGCTCACGTTCCACACACCAAAAAGGATAACACCCCCAAGAATGAGAGTTACGGAAAGGGGGCGTTTTGCCGGGAGGTAGACGCTCATTGTGGCCGATTATACCCACAAACCTCCCGGAGCTTCAAAAGCTTTGGAGGTTTGTGGGCATGCTTTTCGTCACTTTTCTCCTGTGGTATACTCACCTCGTCGTTGGTCAATCTATAAACACACCCTTTGGAGGCGCTGCTGTGGCTGGTAATCGCGCTCGTTACGAAGAAGCACTCAACAACGGTCATTCCTACATATGGGATGAAAAATGGGAAGCGGCAATCAAGGAGTTCGAGGTTGCCGCGCAGTTAGCCCCAAATGAACCGGCCCCCTATGATGGGCTGGGCACCGCCTATCATAAACTCAACCGGCTAGACAAAGCGCTGGAAAATTTCAAACTGGCGGCTCGTTACTCGCGTGGTGATATTATTTACTTGCGCCAGGTAGCCGATATGCAAGAGCAGTTGGGCATGAACGAAGACGCCGGTAAAACATACATGGCCATTGGCGAAGTGGAACTGAACCGCCGCCGCCTGAATGACGCCATGGATAACTGGCTGCGGGCCGTTCGCCTGGAGCCGAACCTGCTGAAGGCCCACCAACGGCTGGCTTCTGTTTATGAAAAACAGGGTGTTATCCCGAACGCCATCCATGAATACCTGGCGATTGCCCGTATACTCAACAAACAAGGCGAGCGCGAAAAAGCGATGCAAGCCTGCCAGTTGGCGCTGCGCCTGGACCCGCGCAATGCAGACGTCTTAACGGCTATTGAGATGATTAAATCGGGTCGCCCGATTCGGGGCGGCGCCGCCCCAGTGGCGGAAACATCGGGACTGATCGGCAGCCTGACCAAACGGCTGACGGTGGATGCTGAAGGTGGCCTGCATAAACGCGCCGAGGCGGCCACCCCCGTCCAAGACGCCCATCGCATGGCCATGGAGCAGTTGGCCGGGGATTTGTTTGGCGATGGGGAGATGGATGCGCGCATGTTGAAGCGCCAGGCGTTGGTGAGCCAGGCGTTGGATTTTCAACGGCGGGGTATGACCAATGAGGCTATCAGCGCCTATGAACAGGTAATGGTTGCCGGGGTAAACAGCGCCGCCGCCCACTTTAACCTGGGGCTGCTTTACCAGGACAAACTGCGCTTTGAAGACGCCATCAAGGAATTTGAATTTTCGGTGAAAGACCATGAATACCGGTTAGCCAGCCACTTTTCGTTGGGTGAATGTTACCGGGCGCGGGGCAACATTGATAAAGCTACCGAGCATTTCATTAACGTACTGAAAATTGTAGACCTGGGTACGGTACAGCATAACCAGGCAGATCGGCTGATTGAGTTGTATGAAAACCTGGCCGAGGGGTTGACGGCGAAAGGCGAGGTAGACCAGGCGACGGGTTTTGCCAATGCGTTGGTGGATTTCCTGAGCCACAAGGGGTGGGAAGATAAGGTCAAAGAGGCGCGGGGCCGGCTGAACGCCATCTCGGATGCCGGTTTGATGACGCTGGGGGATATGCTCACCGCCGGGTCAGAACTGGTGTTGGAATCGCTGTTTTTGAGCCAGGAATATGCGCGGCGGGGGATGTTTGACACGGCCGTTGAAGAAGCCTACCGCGCTATCCAACTTTCGCCCGATTATTTGCCCGCTCACGTGCAGTTGGGGGATGTGCTGGGCAAACAGGGCTGGCGGGACACAGCTGCCCGTAAATTCATTGTGATTGGGGAAACGTACCAGGTGCGGGGCGATGCCAATGGGGCGATGATTGCCTACGGCCGTGCCGTTGAATTTACGCCGCTGGATTTGTCTATTCGCGGCCGGCTGATTGAACTGCAAAAACGGCACGGGCAGATAGACCGCGCCCTGGAGCAATATCTGGCCATGGGCGAAGCGTATTACCAGCTGGCCCAGGTGGACAAAGCGCGAGAGACGTATCAGGAAGGCTTGAAACTGGCCCCCCGCGCCGAAAACAGCGCCAAATGGCAGATAAAATTGCTGCGGTTGACGGCCGATATTGACATGCAGCGATTTGATTGGCGGCGGGCATTGGCCGCTTATAAAGAACTGCGCAAACTCGACCCCCAAGACGAACGCACCGCTATTATCCTGGTTGACCTGTATTACAAAGTGGGCCAGCCGGTGAACGCGGTGATGGAGTTGGACGACTATTTGAAACAGTTGGTGCGCAGTGGGCGGGGGAATAAGGTGATGGGGATATTGGAAGATATGGCCCGGCAACGGCCGTCTGACGCCAGTATCGTTGAGCGTTTGTCGCGCCTTTATGTGCAGCAAAAACGGGTGACGGAAGCCATTGAACTGCTGGACAAACTGGGTGAAGCGCAGCTAGAAGCCAATGATACCAGCAGCGCCGTAGACACCATTCAGAAAATTTTGGCGCTAAATCCGCCAAATGCCGCCAGTTATCAGCAACTACTTTCACAATTACGCCAATAACCGGGTAGGATGAATGAAATTACCTTAGACAGCATTCTGGAAACAGTGCGGAATCTCAGATGGGACTGGATCAGTGTGCTGGATATTTTGTTAGTCACGGCCGTCATCTTTACCGTGTTTTTGCTCATTCGGGGCACGCGGGCGGTGCAGGTGCTGCGGGGGCTGGTGGTCATCGCCCTGATCGTGTTGGTGCTGGCCTCAATTCCCGGTCTCATCGCCTTTCGCTCTCTGGTCAACACCATTTTGCCGGTGCTGCTCATCTCCATTCCCATCATTTTCCAGCCAGAACTGCGCCGGGCATTGGAGCGCATTGGCCGCAGTGGGCGCTACCTGCGTTTTTGGCGACAGAACGAAATCAATCCGGTGATTACGGCCGTGAAAGAAGCCTGCCTGCGCCTCTCCCAACGGCGGCACGGCGCGTTGATCACCTTTGAACGGGATACCGGTTTGCAAGAGTACATTGATACCGGCATCGCCATGAACGCGGATATTTCCCCGGAACTGCTGCTCACCATCTTCAATAAACATACCGAACTACACGATGGCGCCGTCATCATCCGCAGTGACAGGCTGGCGGCGGCCGCCTGCGTCATGCCGCTTTCCACCAGCAGCCTGTCTGACCGGCAAATGGGGCTGCGCCACCGCGCCGCCCTGGGCATTAGCGAAGTGAGCGACGCCGTTACGGTGGTTGTGTCGGAAGAGACAGGGCAGGTTTCCATCACCCATAACGGCCGATTCATTGTGCGCCGCCTGGAACCCTCCCGGCTGGATGAAGTGCTGCACACCATGCTCACCAGTTCCACTTCCCTGAGGAACAACCCCGCCAAACTTGAGAATCCACCCAAAGACGGCCCCAAAGGAGGCGTCTTATGAGGCGTTTCAAATCCAGCCTGGCCGACCTGATGGCCCTGCTGCTTTCTCTGCTGTTAGCCATCGTCATCTGGGTCAACGCCCAGCAAGGGGATGACCCCATCCTGCGCCGGGCGCTGCAAATCCCCGTCGAATTTATTAATGTGCCTGAAAACGTGCGCATTATTGAACCGTCTAATTTGAACAACGTGGCCGTGGTGGCCGTGTTTCAAGGGCCAACGTCGGTGGTAGACACGCTGACCGCAGCTGACTTTTCTGCCACTGTAGATTTGAGCCAGACGCCTTATGGTCAGGGACAGTTGGCGCCCGTGGAAGTGCGCACCGGCGCTTCCCAGATAACCCTTGACCCGCCGGCCCCTGATCAAATCAACGTTCACCTGGAGCCGCTGGTTTCTAAAGAAATACCGGTAGCGTTGGATTTGCGTGGCAGTGTACCGCGTGGGTATACGGCCGGCGACGCGCTGCTAGAACCGGCTTTTATTACCGTGCGCGGCATCGAATCTGACGTGAGCCGTTTGGCGTTAGCCCGTGTCACCGTTTTCTTGAGTAATGACGATACCCAAACCAAAGTAGTGGCACCACAGCCCATTTTTTATGACCAGCAGGGGCGGGTAACCGGGGTGAGTAATCTGGAACTGAGCCAAAATCAGGTCACAGTGACGATCCCGATTGAAGAATCGGCGGACTTTGCCAACCGGGTCATCAGTGTCAATGTGGTGGGCGAACCGGCGCCGGGTTACCGCGTCCTCAACACGTCGGTGAACCCGCCCAGTGTGCTGCTGACGGGACGGCCGTCGCAGTTGGAACAACCCTTCCGCGTGCAAACCGAACCGATTGACGTCACCGGTCTGACCGAATCATTTTCCACGCGGGTATCATTGGCACTGCCCCAGGGCATTACCCTGGACGAAGTGCAGGAAATTGTGGCCACGGTGGAGATTGAACCGTTTTCCAGCACCAAAGTGTTTAACCGCCCCATTGAGATATTGGGGTTGGGCAGCGATCTACAAGCCCTGATCCAGCCGGAGACAGCACGGGTGGTGCTGTTTGGCCCGCTGCCGGTGCTGGACGCCATGCCGGAGCAAGAAGTAGAGGTGACGGTAGACCTGTTTGGCTTGCGACCAGGGGTCCATGAACTGGAACCCACTGTTTCTATCCCCCCCAATCGTGGCCTGGAAATTCGCTCGGTGCAGCCGGCGCTCATCACCGTGATCATTGCCCGCCCCACCCCCACGCCGCCGCCATCCAATACAGAGAGCCGGGAACGCACGGCCGTGTCCGGCGCTGTGTCCGGCAATAAAACCAATGCGCTGGCCGATCTCCCGACCGTGCCAGACAGAGCGGCGCGGCCTGGCGGCCGGCCGCAGCCAGAGTATCTATGAAAACTAAAGCCTTAGTAGCCCTGGTGGGCCGGCCCAACGTGGGCAAGTCCACCCTTTTTAATCGTATTGTTGGCCGTCGGTTGGCCGTTGTCTCTGATACACCGGGTACTACCCGTGATCGGCTTTACGCGGATAGTGAATGGAACGGCGTCGCTTTTTCGCTGGTAGATACCGGCGGTATTGAAGTAACTGAAGGCTGGCACACCGAACCGCTCTCCGAGGATTCGGAACAATTCCTGCCCGCCATTCGCCAGCAGGCGCGGGTGGCCATGCAGGATGCGGATGTGATTGTGCAGGTGGTAGACGGCCGTGCCGGTGTCACCGCCGCCGACCGTGAAGTCGCCGACATCCTGCGTCGCACCGACAAGCCAGTCATCATCGCCGCCAACAAACTGGAATCCAGCAATCTCAAAGACCAGGCCATGGAATTTTATGAACTGGCGCTGGGCGAAGTGATTGCCACTTCTGCTTTGCACGGCGTGGGTGTGGGCGATTTGCTCGACGCCATCGTCGAGTCCATCCCTGCCACTGAACCGAGCGACGAAGAAGACGACTCCATCAAAATTGCCATCCTCGGCCGGCCGAATGCCGGTAAATCCACCTTGCTCAACAAACTGCTGGGCGAAGAGCGGGCCATTGTCAGCCCCATCGCCGGCACCACCCGTGACGCCATAGACACCAAACTGCGCTGGCACGGCCAGGAATTCACGCTGATTGACACGGCCGGCATCCGGCGGCGCGGCAAAATTGAGCCGGGCGTGGAAAAATACAGTGTGCTGCGCTCGGTGAAGGCGCTCAACCGCGCCGATGTGGCCCTGCTGCTGGTGGACGCCGAAGAAGGGATCACGGCTCAGGATGCCCACATTGCCGGGATGCTGACGGAGGAGGATGCGGGCATCATTGTGCTGGTGAACAAATGGGACGCGGTGGAAAAGGACACCCACACGCTGCACGAGATGGAGCAAAAGGTGCGCTATGAACTGAACTTTTTGCCTTACGTGCCCATTATTTTCATCTCGGCGCTGACCGGGCAGCGGGTGAACAAAATCCTGCCGACGGTGCTGGAAGTGAACGCCGCCCGCCACCAGCGGGTGCAGACCAGCGCCCTGAATACCTTTATGCGCGAAGCCACGACGCTGCATCCACCGCCGCAAAAGGGGGGGATACGGGTGAAATTTTTCTACGCCACCCAGGCAGAAACGGCGCCGCCCACCTTTATCTTTTTTGTGAACAAGCCGGATTGGATTAATTTCAGCTACAAACGTTTTCTGGAAAACCAGCTGCGGGAGCGATGGTCTTTCACGGGCACACCCATCCGCCTCTTCTTCCGCGCCCGCAGCGAAGACCGATTTGGGGAGTAAATAAAGTCAGGCGCGGATAAAGACAGCCTTTATCCGCGCCTGACTTTATTCCGAAGACAACACGGCCGTTAGCGCCCGTTCTACCAGTTCATCCGCCAGCGATGACTCTTCGCCACTGATCAAGACGACGACGGTCAGTTCCTGGTCTGGCAGGTACCACATCTGGTGGCTGTAGCCGCCGGTGGTGCTGTCGTAGCCCCACATGTCGCCCCAGGCGGAGGGGCGGCGCATGATGCCCAGGCCGTATGCGTCCGCGCCGTTGCCGGTGGGCATGGTGGCCAGGGTTTGGGCACGGCCGTCCGCCCCCGGCAGCGTGCGGGCATACAAAGCGGGTGCAAAAGCGCCCAGGTCAAGGGCGCTGGAAATGAAACCCAGGTCGGCCAGCCCCCGGGCATCATCGTAGGGTAGTGTGTTTTCCACGGCGCCATCGCCATCCATATCCGCATACCCGGCAATATGCCCGCCGGAAGTCAGGGCAATGGGTTCGATGTAGGTATCGGGCATGTCCACCGGGTCCCAGATGCGGTCGCGCAGCTCTTCGGCCAGCGGGTCTTTGAGCACCGTCGCCAGGATCATTTGCAGCAGCAGGTAGTTGGTGTTGGAATAGTGAAAGGTTTCGCCGGGCACGGCCGTAGCCGGCAATTCCGCCGCATACGGCAGCAGTTCTTCCGGCTGCCAGCCCCGTTTTTCCTGGGCGCGCACCACTTCCCAAAAGGCGGGGTTGTCGCGGTAATCGGGGATGCCGCTGGTCATATTCAGCAGGTGGCGAATGGTGATTTGGGCGCTGTGGGGGAAGAGGACGGCCGTGTCCGGCAGCCGCTCTGCCAGGGTATCATCCAGGCTCAATTTGCCCTCTGTTACCATTTGCAGCACCAGCGTGCTGATAAACGGCTTGCTCAGGCCACCGATCCGAAAATGGCTGACGGTGCGCACCGGGGTGCCCTTTTCCCGGTCGGCCAACCCCCGCGCAAAAATTTGCTGGCCCACGCCTGGCCCTTCCACCAGCAGCACCACACCCGGCCCATCGGCCGTTACCGTTTTATCCATTACCGCCTGCAAAGATTTGTAAGCGTCGCGCTGCTGCTGGCAGCCCATCAGCCCCATCGCCAGCACCAGACCGATCAGTATCCATGTTTTCTTCATGCCTGCATCCTCGTTTTTGTTAAGATGGGGGGAATTGTAGGCAGGTCGGCGCGGGGAAGCCAGTTATCTTTGGCGGTGATCCCACGTGTTATCTGTCATGGATATGCTCAGGCACAATAGGATGGCTGCCGCCCAGTTCCCGCGCGCCGGTGTGCTATTCGGCCAGGAATTGGGTTACGGCCGTGTCAAAAAATTGGCGCCGATAGCTGTAACCGGCAAACAGGCCTTCGGCCTCACGGATAGCGGCGGCCACTTCTTCATCATAACCGGCCACTCTGCTATACTCGCGTTCCAATCCATCCAACGACACAAACGGCCGTCCCAACGTCTCCGCCAACAGCTTCCCCACCGTAGATTTCCCGGCAAATAGCGGCCCTATCAAAACAATCGGTTCTTGATTCATGCACTAAAGATGTAATAACCAGGCAGTAAGGCTTAACAAACCTGAGAAGAAAACTATGCCGAAGATTAAGATTCCCGCAAGAGGCAGAAAACGTGCCATCTGCAGATTTGTTACATCACTAACAAATGGATTGCGCATATTGCCAACTAATCTACGCATGACGGTAAAATAAAAATCCGGATCGTTACTTCGCCACGCAATGATCATAGTGATTCCGCAGAAGACAATGCCGCTTATACTCAACATCAAGAACCCGATGGATGTTAGAATAGATTGTTGTACCCAGCCACTATTGCCAACATGGTCAATTGACGCATTTTGACCAGCGGTGTCACCTAAAACCATCAGGCCAAAACCCAAAAACCAACCCAGTATTGAGAGCCGAAAAGGTTTCTTGAATCGGTCAACACATTCATCAACGGGTGCTTTCTCGGTTTCTAATTGTGATTCTTCAGACATTTCAACCTCGTTCATAACCCAGGTTGGAAGCCAGCCAGCGTTCGGTGATTTGTACAGGCTGTCCTTTGCGGGTGGCGTAGTCGGCGATCTGGTCGGCGTTGACACGGCCGATGCCAAAATAGGCCGCTTCCGGGTGCGAGAAATAGTAGCCAGACACGGCCGCTGCCGGCCACATGGCATAACTTTCCGTCAGCGATACATCGGTACGGCAGGTGGCATCCAATAGTCGGAACAGTTCGCCTTTCTCCGTGTGGTCGGGGCAGGCGGGGTAGCCGGGCGCGGGGCGAATGCCGCGATACTTCTCGGCAATCAAAGCGTCATTTTCCAGCGTTTCGTCAGCAGCATACCCCCAATACTCCCGCCGCACGCAGGCGTGCATGGCTTCGGCGAACGCCTCCGCCAGCCGGTCGGCCAACGCCTTCAGCAGAATGGCGCTGTAATCGTCGTGTGCGGCTTCAAATTCAGCTACCTTTTCCGCCAACCCCATGCCCGCCGTCACCACAAACATGCCGATGTAATCCGCCACCCCACTTTCCACCGGGGCCACAAAATCAGCCAGACACAGATTCGGCCGCCCCGGCGGTTTCTCCATCTGCTGCCGCAAGAAGTGAATCTTCCCCATCTCTTCCCCTCTGCGCCTCTGTGTCTCTGTGTTGAAAATGATGACATCATCACCCATGCTATTGGCTGGGTAGATACCCACAGCCGCTTTTGCCGTCAGCCAATTCTCGGCGATGATCTTGTCCAGCATGGCCTGGGCATCGGCATACAAATGGCGCGCCGATTCACCAACCACCGGGTCTTCCAGAATGCGCGGGAATTTGCCCGCTAGTTCCCAGGTGGCAAAAAAGGGCGTCCAGTCTATGTAATTGAGTAATTGGGTAATGGGGTAATTGTCCCAAGATTGAATGCCAACCAGGTTGGGTTTCGGCGGGGTATAGGTGGCCCAGTCCGTTTTGAAATGGTTGGCGCGGGCGTCGGCGATGGGGATGAGGCGGGCGCGGTCGCTGCGGTTGCCGTGCTGGGCGCGGATGGTTTCATATTCGGCTTTTACGTTGGCAATGTAGCTCTCTTTGTCTTCACCCAGCAAATGGGAGACGACGCCGACGGCGCGGGAAGCGTCTACCACGTGGATGGTCTGGCTGCCCAGGTAGTTGGGTTCAATTTTCACGGCCGTATGCACCTTACTTGTCGTCGCCCCACCAATCAGCAGCGGAATCTCAAACTCCTGCCGCGTCATTTCAGCGGCCACGTGGCGCATCTCTTCCAGTGAGGGGGTAATCAGCCCGCTCAGGCCAATAATGTCCGCGTTGGTCTCTACGGCCGTCCGCAAAATCTTCTCCGCCGGCGCCATCACCCCCAGATCAATCACCTCGTAGCCATTGCATTGCAGCACCACGCCGACAATGTTCTTGCCAATGTCATGCACATCTCCCTTGACAGTAGCCATGACGATACGGCCGTTGCTCTGCCCATTCAGCCCCAACGCCGCTTTCTCTTCCTCGATAAACGGCACCAGATAAGCCACCGCCTGCTTCATCACCCGCGCCGACTTCACCACCTGCGGCAAGAACATCTTGCCCGCGCCAAACAGGTCGCCGACGATATTCATGCCGGCCATCAGCGGTCCTTCGATCACGTCTAACGGCCGTGCCGCCTGCTGCCGCGCTTCTTCTGTATCTTCCACAATAAAGTCGGTAATCCCCTTCACCAGGGCGTGCGCCAGCCGTTCATTCACCGGCGCGTCGCGCCAGGCCAGGTCGGCCACTTTTTCCTTGCCCGCGCCGCGCACAATTTCGGCATGTTCCACCAGCCGTTCGGTAGCGTCCGGGCGGCGGTTAAACAGCACGTCCTCCACCCGCTCCAGCAGCGGCGCGGGAATCTCCTCGTAAATCGCCAACTGCCCGGCGTTGACGATGCCCATGTCCAGCCCGGCCTGGATGGCGTGGTACAGAAAGGCGGCGTGAATGGCTTCGCGCATCACGTCGTTGCCGCGGAAGCTGAAGGAGATGTTGCTGACGCCGCCGCTCACATGCACATGGGGCAGATTTTGTTTGATCCAGCGCGTGGCCTCGATGAAAGCACGGCCGTATTCATTATGCTCCTCAATCCCCGTGGCAATGGCAAAAATGTTGGGGTCAAAGATGATGTCCTCCGGCGGGAAACCCACCTGCTCCGTCAGCACATCATAAGCCCGCTGGCAAATGGCAATCTTACGCTCAAACGTATCAGCCTGCCCCTGCTCGTCAAAGGCCATCACAATCACCGCCGCCCCATAGCGCCGCGCCAGCTTCGCCTGGCGGATAAATTCCGCCTCGCCTTCCTTCATGCTGATGGAGTTGACGATGGATTTGCCCTGCACGCACTTCAACCCGGCCTCAATCACCTCCCATTTGGAGGAGTCAATGACCACCGGCACGCGGGAGATGTCCGGCTCGGCGGCGATCAGGTTGAGGAAGCGAGGCATGGCCGTCAGCGCGTCCAACATCCCCTCATCCATGTTCACGTCAATCATCTGCGCCCCGTTTTCCACCTGGCTGCGGGCAATACTCAACGCCTCGTCGTATTTGCCGTCCAGGATCAGCCGGGCAAAACGGCGCGAGCCGGTGACGTTGGTGCGCTCGCCAATGTTCACAAAGTTCAACTCCGGCGTTAGCGTCAATGGTTCCAGCCCGCTCAACCGCAGGTATTGGGGGCGGGCTTCTGGTCTGCGCGGCGCGATCCCGCTGACGGCCTGGGCAAACGCCTTGATGAAGGCGGGCGTGGTGCCACAGCAGCCGCCGACGATGTTCAAATACCCCTCTTCGGCCAATTCCCGCAGCACGGGTACCATGTCCTCAATGGATTCGGCAAAGCCGCCAAAGCCGTCAGGCAGGCCGGCGTTGGGGTAGAAGCTGATGTAGCTGTCGCTCATATTGGCGATGGTGGTGAGATACGGCCGTAACGCCCCCGGCCCAAAGCTGCAATTCATGCCCACAATCAACGGGTTGGCGTGGCGAATGGAGATGTACCACGCCTCCATCGTCTGCCCGGAAAGGGTACGGCCGCTCAGGTCGGTAATCGTGCCCGAAATCATCAGCGGCAGTTCCACCCCTTTCTCGGCAAAGACAGTTTGAATGCCAAAGATGGCCGCTTT
>JAHBVI010000134.1 GCA_019637635.1 Anaerolineae bacterium | reverse complement strand
CAGTTCCCCAGAGTAAAAGGGCAAAAAGAGCCATTTTTGATATACTCTTACCATGACGCAGCGGCAAGAGGCGCAGTCTGCCCTCAATGCAGGCACGGTCGTAGCCATACGCGGCAGTGTGGTAGACGCGCAATTTCCACAAACTCTCCCTAAATTATACCGGCGGTTAGTTGCCGACGGCCCCAACGGGCCGATTGTCATTGAAGTGGTGGCTCACCTGGATGGGCAGCGGGTGCGCGGCGTGGCGCTGACGCCAACCCAGGGGTTGGCACGGGGCACACCGATTATAGATGAGGCACGGCCGTTGCAAGTCCCCGTCGGGCAGCGCGTTTTGGGCCGTATCTTCAACGTCTTCGGTGAAACCCTGGACAACCAGGAACCCATCACCGGTGGTGAATGGCGCGCCATCCACCAACCCGCCATCCCCCTGCACCAACGCTCCGTCCAATCCGAAATTTTTGCCACCGGCATCAAAGCAATAGACGTGCTGGCCCCCCTGGAACGCGGCGGCCGCGCCGGCCTGTTTGGCGGCGCCGGCGTCGGCAAAACCGTCCTCATCACCGAACTCATCCACAACGTCGTCGGCCAATATGAAGGCGTCAGCCTCTTTTGTGGCATTGGCGAACGCAGCCGCGAGGCCGAGGAACTGTATCGGGAGATGAAAGAGGCGGGTGTGCTGGAAAACACCGTCATGATCTTCGGCCAGATGAACGAACCGCCCGGCGCGCGCTTCCGCGTGGGGCACGCCGCCCTGACGATGGCTGAATACTTCCGCGACGACGCCCAACAAGACGTGCTGCTGCTGATTGACAACATCTTCCGCTTCATCCAGGCCGGATCAGAAGTATCCGGGCTGATGGGGCAAATCCCCTCCCGCGTGGGCTACCAGCCCACGCTGGCTACCGAACTGGCCGAACTGCAAGAACGTATCTGCAACACCGCCACCGGCGCCATCACTTCAGTGCAGGCGGTGTATGTGCCCGCCGATGATTTTACAGACCCGGCAGCCATCCACACCTTTGGCTACCTGACGGCCTCCATCGTCCTTTCGCGCAAGCGGGCCAGCGAAGGGCTGTACCCGGCCATAGACCCACTGCAATCCGGCTCCAAGATGCTGTCGCCGCGCATCGTGGGCGAACGCCATTACCATGTTGCCCAGGAAATACGCCGCACCCTGGCCGGTTATGAAGAGCTAAAGGACATCATTGCCATGCTGGGGTTGGAAGAGTTGTCGCCGGAAGACCGACAGGTGGTAGCGCGGGCGCGGCGGTTGGAGCGTTTCCTGACACAGCCATTCTTCACCACAGAGCAGTTTACCGGCATGGGTGGTAAGCTGGTGCCGTTGGAAGAAGCGCTCACCGGCTGTGAACGTATCCTGCATGATGAATTCAGCGACTACCCGGAACAGGCGTTGTATATGATCGGCGCGATTGATGAGGCGGAGGCAAAACAGTGATACTGAAGGTGCTGCTGCCCAAGCAGGTCTTGGTAGAAGAAGAAGTGCGTAAGGTGATCGCTGAAGGGCAAAATGGCTCTTTTTGTCTGCTGCCGCGTCATATTGATTTTGTCTCGGCGCTGTCGCCCGGCCTATTGGTCTATGAAACGGCCGTTGGCGCAGAAACCTACCTGGCGATTGACGAAGGCGTCTTGGTGAAGTGCGGCCCGGAAGTGCTGGTCTCCACCCGCAACGCCGTGCAAGGGGCAGACCTGGGCCAGCTTCAGGCGCTGATCCGCGAGCAGTTTGCCGAACTGGACGAGCGGGAACGGCAAACGCGCTCGGCGCTGGCGAAAATTGAGGCAGATTTTGTGCGCCGCTTTTTAGAGTTGTAAGCCATAATGGATGAGGGTAACGGCCGTACTCCCCACAAAGACCTCGAACGACGCATCGCCCGCAAAGAGCAGCGTAAACTATGGGCGCGGCGTCACGAGAAAGATCGCGTCTGGTTTGGCCTGGGCATGTTTGGTATTGTCGGCTGGTCGGTTGCCATCCCCACCTTGCTCGGCCTGGCGCTGGGCCTGTTCATAGATGCCAACTGGCCCAGCCGCTTCTCCTGGACGCTCATGCTGCTGATTGGCGGCGTCTTGCTCGGCTGCTGGAACGCCTGGTACTGGGTTAGCCAGGAACAGGCGCGCATTGAACAAGAACGGGCCGAACTGCCGTCGGAAGAAACGGACGAGTAAACATGTTGATATTTAGCTTTCTAGTTGGCGGCGTGGCCGGCAGTCTCTATTTTGGCGGACTCTGGTATACGGTGCGCCAACTGCCTGCCACCAACCGCCCGGCGCTGCTGCTCCTGGGCAGTTTCCTGCTGCGGTTAACCCTGCTCCTGGGGGCGCTCTATCTGCTAACCAGCGCCCATTGGAGCTACCTGCTCAGCGCCCTGGTGGGTCTTTTGCTGGCCCGCACACTGCTCATCCGCCACTGGGGGCCGAAGGGCATGACACGTGATACGTGACCAGAAAGGTCTCACGCATCACGTGTCACGTATCAAAAAATGGAAATTAGTCCTGACAACATCCTGTACGGGCCTTTTGGCCCTTTCAAACTAAACGCCACCATCCTGTTTACCTGGCTGATCATGGCGCTGCTGGTGATTGTCTCCTGGCTGGTCACGCGGCGGCTCTCCAGTGATGAACACCTGTCGCGGGGGCAGAATTTGCTGGAAGTGCTGGTACAGGCGCTGCATAACCAGATTAACGAAATCGGCCAGCAGCGGCCCGAACCCTATCTGCCCTTCATCGGCACGCTTTTTATCTTCATCGCTACCGCCAACTTGCTGGCGGTTGTACCTGGCTTTCGGCCTCCCACCGGCTCACTTTCCACCACAACGGCGCTGGCTATTTGTGTTTTTGTAGCCGTGCCGCTGTACGGCATTAGCCGGCTTGGCCTGCGAACCTATCTGAAGCAGTACACCAAACCGACGCTCATCATGCTGCCTTTTAACATCATTGGCGAATTGTCGCGGACTCTGGCTCTGGCAGTGCGTCTCTTTGGCAATGTGATGAGCGGCACAATGATTGTGGCGGTGCTGATTTCCATTGCCCCCCTCTTTTTGCCCATCACCATGCAGTTATTGGGGCTGGTTACCGGCCTGATTCAGGCCTACATTTTTGCCGTATTGGCCATGGTCTACATCGCCTCCGCCACCCAGGTACAGGAAGAGAAACGGCCGTTGCCAGACGATTCAAACCCGTAAACCGTAAATCGTAATCCGTGTTCCGTAATCGGATTACGGATTACGGATTACGGATAACGGATTACGGATAACGAGATACGGATCACAGATAAAGGAGTTCACTATGGAAAATATGGAATGGATTGCTATCGTTTCAATTGCTACAGCCGGGCTGACCATTGCCATCGGCTCATTAGGGCCGGCATTGGGCGAAGGGCGCGCCGTCGCCCAGGCGCTTAGCTCCATCGCCCAACAGCCGGACGAAGCCAGCACCATCACCCGCACCCTCTTCGTTGGTCTGGCGATGATTGAGTCTACGGCTATTTACTGCTTTGTGGTGGCCATCATCCTGCTCTTCATCAATCCGTTTTGGAACTACGCCACAGCATTGATTGGAGGTTAACGGTGCTTATTGACTGGTATACCGTTATTGCCCAGATTATCAACTTCCTGATTCTGGTGCTGCTGCTGCGCCGCTTTCTCTACCGGCCAATTTTGAATGCCATGGCCGAACGAGAGCGCAAAATTGCCGAGCGGCTGACCGAAGCGGAAGCCCAACGCCTGGCTGCGGCCGCGGAAATTGAAGCGTACCAGCAGAAAAACGCCGCTTTTGCTGTGGAACGGGAGAATCTCATGGAAGAAGCCCAGGCAGAAGTGGCTGCCAGGCGGCAGGCGTGGCTGGAACAGGCGCGGACCGAAGTCAATGTGACCCGCACGCGCTGGCAAAAAGCGGTGGCCGAAGAAAAAGAGTCGTTCTTGCAAACGGTGCGTCACCAGACAGAGCAGCAAACGTACCAGATCATCCGCCGCGCCCTGACCGATCTGGCCGATGCCGACCTGGAAGCACGCATTGTGCAAATTTTTTTGGCGCGGCTGGATGCTCTGCCAGAGACAGATGTGCAGTCCATCCGGGATTCGCTGCAAACCGAGCAGGCCATTCTCATGCTTAACAGCGGCTTTGATATTGACAATGAACAACGCCAAAGGCTGCGCCAGGCTATCTTTCGCTTGTTTGGCGTAGGCCAGCCCTTGCACATACAGACAAAACCAGATGTGATCTGTGGCCTGGAACTCACAGCGCCAGGGTACAAAGTGGCCTGGAGCCTGGCCAGTTATTTAGACAACCTGGAAGAGTCGTTGGCAGAGGTGCTGGCAACCATACCGGCGGACACGGCCGTAGAAGGACAACCCCATGGCTGATGGCCTGCTGCCGCCGCTGTTAACACAAACCTATGCGGCCTTTGCCCAGGCGCAAGAGCAGGCGCGCCCCCGGCTGCACACGCAAGGAGTGGGCCACATCAGCTATGTGGGGCAAGGCATCGCCCGCGTACATGGGCTGCACGAGGTACAGGCCGAGGAACTCATTCGTTTCCCCGGCGGGTTGATGGGCATGGCTTTTAATCTGGATGAGACGGAGGTGGGCGTCATTTTGTTAGGCGACAGCCAGCATTTATCTGCCGGGGATGAGGTGCGGCAAATGCACCGGGTGCTGGATGTGCCGGTGGGCGAGGGGATATTGGGGCGGGTGGTGGACCCCACCGGACGGCCGTTAGACGGCCGTGGCCCCCTTCCCACCGTTGATCGTTGGCCGGTAGAGCGCCCGGTAACACCCATTATGGACCGCGCCCCGGTGACGGTGCCCTTACAAACAGGATTGAAAGCAATTGACGCGCTTATTCCGGTGGGGCGCGGCCAGCGGGAACTAATTTTGGGAGACAGACAGACGGGGAAAACGGCCGTTGCCCTGGACACCATTTTGAACCAGAAAGGCAAAAACATCATCTGCGTCTACTGCGCCATCGGCCAGCGTAGTTCGGCCGTTGCCAACGTCATCGCCGACTTGCGCGAACGGGGCGCGCTGGCCTACACCACCATCGTCGTTGCCGCCGGCGAAGACCCACCCGGCCTGGAATTCATTGCCCCTTTTGCCGCCACCACCATTGCCGAATACTTTATGGAACAGGGCCGGGATGTCCTCATTGTTTACGACGACCTGACCCGCCACGCCTGGGCTTACCGCGAACTCTCTCTGCTACTGCGCCGCCCGCCCGGCCGTGAAGCCTTTCCCGGCGACATTTTTTACCTGCACTCTCGCCTGCTGGAACGTTCCACCCGGTTGCGCCCGGAATTGGGCGGCGGCTCGCTAACGGCGCTGCCTATTGTGGAAACAGAGGCCCAAAACGTCTCCGCTTACATTCCTACCAATATCATCTCCATCACCGACGGGCAGATTTACCTTTCGCCCGACCTGTACCAGAAAGGGATATTGCCCGCCGTAGACGTGGGGCGCTCGGTTTCCCGCGTGGGGGGCAAGACCCAACTACCGGCGTACCGGGCGGTTGCCGGAGATTTGCGCCTGGCCTACAGCCAGTTTGAAGAGCTGGAAAGTTTTGCCCGCTTTGGCACACGCCTGGATGAAGCCACGCAAAAGGTGATTGAACGGGGCCGCCGCGTGCGCGAGGTGCTGAAACAGCCCCAATATGAGCCGTTGCCGGTAGCGGAACAAATTGCGGTGCTGCTGGCTGTTACCACCAGCTTGTTTGATGACCTGCCGGCAGAGGCAATCGGCCCGATTAGCCAGACAATTCGAGAGGAGGTGGTGCGCCAGGAAACGGCCGTGTGCCGCCGTATTGAACAGGGTGAAAGGCTCAGCGACGCCGACCGCGCCGCACTACTACAACGGATCAAAATTATCATCCATGACCATTCTGGTGAGGGCTATTTGGTGGCAAGTGGCTAGTCGCCAGTAATCCCTCACCTGTCAGCCCTCTTTCCAAAGGACGTACCCCATGACCCACACTCCCTATGCCCTGATGAATCCGCTTACCCGGCTGCTCGACAAGCCGCCTCAGGAGTTCACTCGTGAAGACCTGATCGGCATCATCGAGCAAAAACAATTGGAGCGCATTACCTTTCATTACACCGCCCTAGATGGCAAGCTCAAAGAGCTAAAAATCCCCATCGCCCACCGCGCCCAGGCGGAACGCATCCTGGCCGACGGCGAGCGGGTGGATGGCTCTTCCCTCTTTCGCGGCCTGGTAGATGTCTCCGTCTCTGATCTATACGTTGTGCCTGTTTACAAAACCGCCTTCTTGAACCCTTTTGATTCCAGCAGCCTTGATTTCATCTGCCGTTACCTGACCCACACAGGCCAGATGGCTCCCTACACCCTTGATAACATCTTGCTGAAAGCATACCACCGGTTTCAGGCGCAAACCGGGCTAGACTTGCACGCTATGGGCGAATTGGAATTTTTCCTGCTCAGTAATCCGGCGCATAACACCTATGCCATGGCCAAACAACGCGGCTACCACACCGCATCGCCTTTCAACAAAACGGGTGACATTATCAACGAAATGGTCAGGCATATTACCCAGATTACCGGCGCTGTGAAATACGCCCACAGTGAAGTGGGTAATCTGCACGAGGTACGCAGCAATCTGGAGGAGATCGCCGGGAAGCGAGCCGATCAGCTAGAAATTGAGTTTTTACCCCGGCCCATTGACGAGGCGGGGGACAACCTGGTGCTGGCCCGCTGGCTCATCCGCAATGTGGCTTACCAGCATGGCTGCGTGGCTACTTTTACACCAAAGTTGGAAGAGGGCATCGCCGGAAATGGGCTGCACATACACATGGAATTGCGGCATGACGGCCGTAACGTCATGCGCGATCCCAACGGCGAACTCTCCACCGCGGCGCGGCAGATGATTGGCGGCCTCAGCCGGTACGCCGGCACCCTCACCGCCTTCGGCAACACCATCTCTTCCGCTTACCTGCGCCTGGTGCCCAACCAGGAAGCGCCTACGCGCGTCTGTTGGAGCGAATCCAACCGCAGCGCCATGATCCGGGTGCCACTGGGCTGGGCCAATACCAGCAACCTGGCACGGCAACTGAATCCGCAGCAGCGCACCGACTTTGTGGAAGAGGTGGGGCGGCAAACGGTGGAACTGCGCAGTCCAGATGGCAGCGCCATTGTCCATCTGCTGCTGGCAGGCATTGCCATGTCTGCCACCTGGGGGCTGACACACCCGGCGGAAGCGCAGCAGTTGGCGGAGGATTTGCACGTCACCGGCAACATCTTCCGCGACAAAACCGTTTTGAGCCGTTTAGAGCCGCTGCCCTCAAGCTGTGTAGCCTCGGCGGCGGAACTGCGGCAGCAGCGCCACCTGTACGAGGCAGATGGTGTCTTTCCCGCCAGTATGATTGATTACGTGGTACGTCTGCTGGAAGAAGAAGATGACGCGGAAATGAATCATCAACTGGCGGACTTGCCCGCCGACGACCGCCTACACCGGACACGGGCAATTATGCACAAGGATTTGCACCGGCATTGATCAAAAGGAGATTAGAGATTGGAGATTAGAGATTTCTCCAATCTCCAATCTCCAATCTCCCCATGGAAAGCATCGAAGACATCCGGCGGCGCATCAAAAATGCCAGCGATTTACACGCCATTGTGCGCACCATGCGGGCCTTGGCCATGACCAGCATCCGCCAGTATGAGCGGGCGGTGGAGTCGTTGGCGGAGTATTACCGGACGACGGAACTGGGGCTGCACGTGGTATTGACAACGGCCGTGCGCGAAGGACACGCACTCCCCCCAGCCTCCCGCAAACCGGTGGCCGAACGGGGCACCGGCGTCCTCGTCTTTGGCTCTGACCAGAGTATGTGCGGCCAATTTAACGAGCAGATCGCCGGTTACGCCGCCGAAAAGCTGCACCACCTGGGCATTCCCCGCCACAATCTGCACATTATCGCCATTGGCGCCCGTGTAACGCCGCCCCTGAGCGAACACGGCCTGGGCGCGGCCGAACTGTTCAGCCTGCCCGGCAGTGTGGCTGCCATTACCCCCCTCGTGCAAGAGCTTCTGTTACACAGCGATGAATGGCAAAACCCGGCCACGCCGCCCGTTATTGAGCAAATTTTCCTGTTTTATAACCGGCTGCACTCCAGCATTGCCTACCGGCCACGTATGCAGCGCCTCCTGCCCATCAATCTGCGGCAACTGCGCCACCTGGAACAGCAGCATTGGCCTTCGCCGGTGCTGCCCACCTTCAGCATGGATTGGCAGCCGCTCTTTTCGGCGCTGCTGCGGGAACATCTGTTTGTCTCGCTGTTTCGGGCCTTTGCGGAGTCACTGGCCAGTGAAAATGCGGCCCGCCTGGTTTCTATGCAGGCGGCCGAGCGCAATATCGAGGAGCGGCTGGAGGAGCTACACCGGCTGTACCATCACCAACGGCAAAACGCCATCACCAGCGAACTGCTGGATATCATCTCTGGCTTTGAGCTGCTCAGCCAGGGGCATCGGATTTGAGATTGGGAGATTAGGAGACTGGGAGACTGATGTCGTTCTTATCTCTCAATCTCTCAATCTCCCCCCACCATCTCTCTCAATTCGGCCTCACTCAGCACCGGCACAGCCAACTGTTCAGCTTTGGACAGTTTGCTGCCGGCGTTTTCACCGGCGAGCAGGTAGTTGGTGTTTTTAGAAACAGAACCGGTCACTTTGCCGCCGTGGGCTTCAATAAAGGCTTTGGCTTCGTCGCGGCTCATGGTGGGTAGGGTGCCGGTGATGACAAACGTGAGGCCGGTGAGGGATTGGGTAACAACGGACACGGCCGTGCGCCTGCTGGCAAATGGTAATCCGGCTGCCCGAAACTTTTCCAACAAGGCCCGGTTGCGTTCGTCGGCAAACCAATCTGCCACACTGGCGGCAATCTGCGGCCCCACCCCCTCTACCGTCTCCAACTCTTCCCGCGTGGCCGCTGCCAACCCATCCAGACTGCCAAACGCATCTAGCAGCAGCCCGGCGACCACGCTGCCCACAAAACCGATGCCCAACGCCGTCAGGAATCGTTCCGCCGACTGGTTTTTGCTGGCCTCAATGCCGCTGAGCAGATTATCCACCTTCTTCTCCTGAAACCCTTCCAGCGCCAACAGCGCCGCCCGATCCAGGTAGTAAAGGTCAGCAATATCGTGAATAAAGCCTTGCTCAATCAGTAGCGCCCCGGTCTTGCCGCCAAATGTGCCAATGTCCATGGCCCCCCGGCTGACAAAGTATTCCACGCGGCGCACCAACTGTTCCGGGCAGGCCGGATTGTCGCAGTAGATAGCCACCTCGCCTTCGATGCGTTTCACCGGCTGGTTACAAAAAGGGCAAACGGCAGGCGGCGTGATGACCCGTTCCGTGCCGTCACGCTGTTCGATGACCGGGCCAATGACATAGGGAATCACGTCCCCGGCCCGTTTCACCAGCACGGTGTCACCGATACGGATGTCTTTGCGGGCGATTTCGTCGTAGTTGTGCAGGGTGGCGTTACGCACCACCACGCCGCCAATCTCCACCGGTTCCAGAACGGCGTTGGGGGCCAGGACGCCGGTGCGGCCCACATTCACCTGCACATCCAGCAGGCGGGTGGTTTTTTCCTGGGCGGGGAACTTCATGGCAATGGCCCCGCGCGGGTCTTTGCCCACAAAACCGAGGCTATCGGCCAGGGGGCGGTTGTTGATTTTGACGACGATGCCGTCCACCTCGTAATTGATCTGGTTGCGTCGGGGAATCCAGGCTTCGTAGGCGGCGGCTACGGCCGTTAAATCCGCACAATACACACTATCCGCCGACACCGGGAAACCCAACTGCCGCAGGTAGTCCAACCGTTCCCATTGGGTATCGGGCACCGATGCCCCCTCCCAGGCCACCAGGTCATAACAGTAAATGGTGAGGGGGCGCACGGCCGTGATCTTGGGGTCTAACTGGCGCAATGAGCCGGAAGCGGCGTTGCGTGGATTCATGTACAGTGGTTCGCCGGCCGCCAGCCGCGCCGCATTAAACGCCTCAAACCTGTCCAGCGGAAAAAACACCTCGCCGCGCACCACCAGGTAGGGCGGTAGCGCCAGGCCACTGTCTGGCGCTACGGGAATCTTTTGCGGAATGGCCTTGAGCGTGCGCAAATTCTGGGTGACATCCTCGCCAATTTCGCCATTGCCACGAGTTGCGCCCTGGGTGAAACGGCCGTTGACATACGTCAGCACCACCGTCAGCCCATCCAACTTCGGTTCGGCCACAAAATCCAGGGGCATAGCCGGGTCAGGCAGGTAACGCTCAAGCCGCTGCCGCCAGGCAAACAAATCGGCCACGCTGAACGCATTGGCCAGACTCAGGATGGGCGCAGGGTGGTTTACTTTGGCAAAAGCATCCAGCGGTTCAGCGCCAGCGCGTTGGGTGGGGGAATCGGCCGTTACCCATTCCGGGTGGGCGGCTTCCAATGCCACCAGTTCATGATACAGGGCATCATACTCGGCATCACTGATCACCGGCGCGTCCAGCACATGGTAACGGTACAGGTGATAATTAACCTGGTCACGCAACACAACAATGCGTTCTTCATCCTTCATAAATTCATCCTTCATAATCGGTTAGACAGCTTGCAGTATAAGATGCCCAACATTATACGGACAAATGTTCTACCTCACAACGCCCAATTCTCGTGTAGCACCGCTACTTAAGTGGAAAAGGCGGCCATGACTATTAAAAATTCACGGCGGCATATACGCACACTTTCCGTATAATCATCCTATCTGGCTGAGTAAGCCAACATCAGAATGGAGAGACACTAAAAATGAGTTCAAGAGAGATCACACCAGCAATCTACCAGCAGCCGGCGGAGCTGCTGCAAAAGTTGATTCAGTTTGACACCACAAATCCACCCGGCAACGAATCCGAGTGTATCTCGTTCCTCAATGACCTGCTCACGGCCGCCGGGATTGAAACCAGGATTCTGGCTAAATCGCCGGAACGTCCGAACCTCATCGCCCGCCTGCCCGGTCAGGGTCAGGCCGCACCCTTATTGCTCTATGGGCATGTGGATGTCGTCACCACCGAGAAGCAGCAATGGCAGCAGCCCCCGTTTGCGGGCAACCAGGTAGATGATTATGTGTGGGGCCGGGGCGCACTGGATATGAAAGGGGGCATCGCCATGTTCGTGGCCGCCGTCTTGCGCGCCAAAGCTGAAAACATGAAGCCAGCCGGTGACATCGTTTTGACCATTGTGTCTGATGAAGAAGCGGGTGGTGATTTTGGCGCAAAGTTCCTGGTTGAAGAACACCCGGAAGCGTTCGCGGGTATTCGTTATGCTCTGGGCGAGTTTGGCGGGTTCACCTTGTCTCTTGGTAACCGTCGCTTCTACCCCATTCAGATTGCTGAAAAGCAAATATGCTGGTTAAGGGTCACACTGCGTGGCCCAGGAGGGCATGGCTCACTGCCTGTGCGCGGTGGCGCCATGTCAAAGCTGTCTCGCCTGCTGCAACAATTGGATAAACGCCGGTTACCGGTCCACATTACGCCGCCTGTACGGCTGATGTTTGGCGAGATGGGCGCGACGCTGGGCGGGGTCAGCGGCCTGATGATGGGGCAGCTTCTGAATCCCTGGCTCACGGATGGCATTCTCAACTTACTTGGCGAACGTGGACGGCTCTTTGACCCCCTGCTGCATCATACGGTCAGCCCCACGATTTTGCAGGGCAGTGACAAAATTAACGTCATTCCCGGCGAGGTTGCCGTCGAACTAGATGGGCGTCTGCTGCCGGGTTTTGGGCCTGACGACCTGGTTCACGAAGTGCGCGCCATCGTTGGCGCGGACGTTGAGATTGAAGTGATCCGGTACGACCCAGGCCCGGCGGAACCGGACATGGGGTTATTTGACTCATTGGCGACCATCTTGAAAGAAGCTGACCCACATGGCGTCCCTATCCCCTTGTTATTGAGCGGCGTCACGGACGGACGGTTCTTTTCGCGGCTTGGTATTCAGACGTATGGCTTTACGCCTATGCTGTTGCCAGAAGGCTTCAACTTCACCCAAACCATTCACAGCGCCGATGAGCGTATTCCGGTCACGGCCGTTGAATTTGGCGCTCATGCAGTCTACCAGGCATTACAGCGCGCGTGAGATGCGCACCAGCGGGCATCTAAGGATGCCCACTCCTCCCATTTGGATCTACCGATACTCTTAAGGTCTGCCCATAGAAGCTATCTCGTTGCCAAAAATGTGAGATAATCCATCATACCGGGCCGTTTCTAGCGCCTGGTATGAAGGAGTCTGGTATGAGTCGAGATGAGTATGACATCCCCGAAGTGTTCCGCCGGGCAATGGAAGAGGCCGGCTGGGACACCAGCCGCAAGGATGACGAAGGCGGCCAACGGCCCCCCCTGCCGCCGCGCCCGGAAGGCGACGGCCGTCCCAATCGCCTGATTGTGATCGCCGGCCTTGTCCTGGGGGCGATCTTGTTGGTGGGCTGGTTGGCCAATGTATACACCGAATGGTTGTGGTTTAACTCGGTGGATTATGAGGGGGTTTGGCTGACGCAGTGGGCAGCCCGCCTGGGCATTTTTGTCTTCTTTTTTGGACTGGCGCTGCTGATATTGCTGCTCAACTGGCTCATTGCCCGTCGCCGCGCCCTGCGCCATACCCCACCATTCAACCCCAAGTTCCTGCAAATTCCCCATATGAAATGGCTCATTACCGGCATTGCCGCCTTCATCGCCTTTGGCTTTGCCAGTTCTATTGCCGTCTACTGGAGCGATTTGCTGCGTTATCTGCACCGCGTCCCCTACGGCGTGGCCGACCCCATTTTCAGTCGCGACATCAGCTTTTATCTTTTTGAACTGCCGTTGTTGACCCTGGTACAGCAGTGGTTTGTTTCCCTGCTGGTTATCACCCTCATCGGCGTTATTGCCATTTATGCCGCCAACCACGTGCCCGAAATCCAGCGCGGTACCTGGCGGCCCCACGAGTCCAAAATTTTCCGGCAGCACGTGGCGCTGCTGGCGGCGCTGATTCTGGCGTTGTGGACGGTGGGGTATTTGTTTGACCTGTATGAACTGGTTTATTCGCCACGCGGCGTAGCCTATGGTGCCAGTTACACCGATATGAACGTGCAGGTGTATGCCATCTATGCGCAGATGCTCTTTATGGGGCTGGCAGCACTGGCCATGCTGTTGAATGTATTCCGGTTTGATTTACGGCCGTTGCTGCTCACCGCCGCTCTATGGCTGGCCGCCACACTCATCCTGGGTAGTCTGGTGCCCGGTTTTGTGCAGCGCTACTCGGTGGAACCCAATGAACTGGTGCGGGAATCCCCCTACCTTGCCCACAACATTACCTTTACCCGGTTGGGTTTTGGGCTGGATGGGATCGAGGTACGGCCGTATGACCTGGGCGCCCCCCTGACGCAACAAGACATCGAACGCAACGCCGTCATCGTCAAAAACATCCGCCTCTGGGATTATCGCCCGTTGCAAGCCACCTATCGCCAGGTACAAGAACTGCGCACCTATTACCAGATGGGCGAAATTGACATTGACCGCTACCAGATTGGCGGCGAAACGCGCCAGGTGATGCTGGCGGCGCGAGAACTAAACAAGGCCGGCCTGGAAACCCCCACCTGGGTCAACACCAACCTGGTCTTCACGCACGGTTATGGCGTGGTGATGAACCCGGTGAATGAGTTCACGGCCGAAGGGCAGCCTATCTTTTTCATCAAAGACCTGCCGCCGCAGAGCAGCATCCCGGATATTCAGGTGACGCGGCCGGAGATATACTTCGGCGAACTGACAACCGACGTCGTCTTTGTCAATAGCCGCCAGGAGGAGTTTGATTACCCACTGGGCACGGAAAACGCCTATACCCGGTACGCCGGGCAGGGCGGCGTTTTGTTAGACAGCTACTTCAAGCGGCTGGCCTTTGCCATTCGCCTGGGCGATTTTAATATCTTGCTCAGCAATGACATTGACGACAACACCCAGGTGCTGCTGCACCGCCAGGTGCAGGAACGTATGCGCCAGATTGCCCCCTTTTTGTTGCTGGATCAAGACCCATATCTGGTGGTGACGGAAGACGGCCGTCTCGTCTGGCTGCAAGACGCCTACACCATCAGTGACCGCTTCCCCTATTCCGAACCGGCCACCCTGGCCATGGGTAACCAGCGCTACCGCATCAACTACATGCGCAACGCCGCCAAAATTGTGATGGACGCTTACGAAGGCACCGTCACCTACTACATTGCCGACCCGGACGACCCTCTCATTCAAGCCTATGCCGGCGCCTTCCCCGGCCTCTTCCAACCGTTGGACGAAATGCCCGCCAATTTGCGCCGCCACCTGCGCTACCCGGTGGATATGTTCTCGTTGCAAACCAAACAGTATCTGCGTTATCACATGACCGATACGCGCGTCTTTTATAACCAGGAGGATGTCTGGCAGCTTCCATCGGAACTGTACACGGTGGATGGCAATACCAACAGCAAAACGGCGGTGGAGCCGTATTACGTGAGCATGCCGCTGCCAGGAGAAACGGAAACGGAATATCTGCTCATACAGCCCTATACCCCGCTGGGCAAAGACAATATGATTGCCTGGCTGGCAGCGCGCAACGACGTGCCCAACTATGGCGAACTGGTCGTATACGAACTGCCCAAACAGGAACTGGTCTTTGGCCCCATGCAAATCGAGGGGCGCATTGACCAGGAGCCGGCAATTTCGGAGCAATTTTCGTTGTGGAACCAGAGCGGGTCACGGGTCATTCGTGGCAATTTACTGGTGATCCCCATGAACGGCCGTTTCCTCTATGTAGAGCCGATCTACCTGCTGAGCGAAAATAACGCCTTGCCGGAACTAAAACGAGTAATCGTAGCCACTGACGCCCGCATTGAAATGGAAACAACACTGGCGGGGGCACTGGCGGCCCTGTTAGACGCCGCCCCGGCCACGGTAGCCGAAGCAATTGGCGAGACCGTACCGCCGCCTACAGAATTACAACCGGGGACAGGAGAAACGGCCGTGCCTGTCAACGCCGATGTGGCCGCGCTGATCGCCTCCGCCAACGCTCACTACGAGGCTGCCCTGTCCGCCCAACGCAGCGGCGACTGGGCCGCCTACGGCGTGGAACTGGAAGCCCTGCAACGTGACCTAGCCCAACTGATGGCGTTGGTAGCTGAAGATTGAGTCTCCTGAAAAAGCTAACGCAGAGACGCAGAGACGCAAAGTGTCCAGAGAGAATAATCGGTGAAATCTGTAGAATCTGTGGTTTTTTCAGTAAGCTCAAGAGTAGGTAGTAAGTCGTTAAGACGTGTCGCGCGGGCCCAAAGCACGGAAATTGAGTGAGGTATGCAAGAACAAGGGTTAACTCAGCAAAAGCAGAGAAAAAGCCTGCACATTAGCCCTGGCATTTTTGTCGTCGCTCTCTGGCTGCCTGTACTACTTTTTACAGCCCGATTGATGACGCAGGCATGGCCTTTGTTCACTAACAAGGTGGACTTTGGCGGTCGGGATGTACTGCAACTGGCAGCTGAAGACGAGCAATTTCGCATCTACGTCTTGAATGAACATTTGAAAACAGAGGAAGCGGAGTGGCTGCTGCAAGAGTCAAACCGGGTGCGCAGCCAACTCGTAACATTCTTGCAACTAGAAGACCATGGTAGACAGATAACCATTCGCGTGTATCCATATGGGCAAAGTCAGGCCAGTATGGATAGCGACAGTGTCCTGTTAGTTCGTAATTCCTGGCGCGCCAGCACTCTGTATCATGAGTTAACACATGCACTAACAGATTGGTCAACTTTTGCCTTTCGTATGGAGGGCATTGCTATCTTAGCTGAAAGTCGCCTGGCAGGACGAATCATGCCGCCCCATCCCTGGTGGGCGCTGGACGCTGGCAGCATGGCGATGATTGAGGTTTTGGGGTTTCCCGGCTTACAGAAGTTGGATAGGCCGGGGGGACTTCATGTTCCATTACCTTCCCAGCTATTCACCAGGCTCAGATTCTATTGGCTGGCCGGTAGTTTTACCGGTTATCTGGTAGATGAGTATGGCTGGGAAAAGTATTGGGATCTGTACCGGGATGGACAATATGAGGTGGTCTACGGCCGTACCCTCGCCGAACTGGAACAGGAATGGCTGGCGCAGTTAGCCGCCTACAAGCGCATCCGCTACACACTCTTGACTGTGTTGGGACTGTTGTGCGTGGCGCTGCTGGCGGGGGCGGCGCGGCAGCCCAACCCCTGGCGGCGGGCGCTGGCAATAGGCACCCCCGGCCTCCTGGCGCTGGCGGCGGCCACCGTGCCGGCGCCGTTTCCCTTTCTGGCGGCGATCTTGTTGGGGGTATTGGGGCTACTGCTGACCCGGCAGCGTGTGGTGGCCCATTGGCCGCGTGGCGTCTGGTGGACGGCCGTTATCACCGGCGCGGTCATCGTCATCGAGCTTATTATCGTGCCGGGTGGGAACGTCGTATTGCGTTACACCTGAGCTATGAAAGTGGGAGAAGATGACCGGGATCGTTAAACGAGAGCAGCCGAGAGTTCCAGGTTGCCTGCTGGGTACCATGGCTGGCGGCGCTACACCCGGCTCTGCACCATGCGGGCGCAAAAGTACCGGTAAACAAAAAGCGGAAGAATGACAGAGGGGAAACGGCCGTGCGACGTCTCATGCTATAATGCGGCAAACCCTTCGGCAAGTTCAGGGCAGGCTGTGATGCATGAAAAAGTCATGTATCACCCCTCACTTCCCAAAAAGCCATAATCGAGGAATATCATGCACTATTCCGATTTCCAACACATTCTCTTTGAAAAACGTGACCACCACATTTTGTGGCTGACTCTGAACCGGCCGGAACTGCTGAACGCCGCCGACGCCCGGCTGCACACCGAACTGGTGGAAGTGTGGCCGCTCATTGACCGCGACCCGGACGTCCATGTGGCCGTGGTCACCGGCGCGGGGCGCGCCTTTTCCGCCGGCGGCGACCTGCAACTGGTGACGGACGCTTACCGAAATTACGAAGAGATTTTGCGCATCCTGGATGAGGCGCGGCTGCTGGTTTACAACATGCTGCATTGTCGCAAACCGATCATCTCGGCCATCAACGGGCCGGCCGTAGGGGCGGGGCTGGTGGTGGCGCTACTGGCGGACATCAGCATTGCCGCGGAGACGGCACGGCTGGCGGACGGGCATGTGCGCATGGGGGTGGCGGCGGGCGACCATGCGGCCATCATCTGGCCCTTGCTGTGCGGCATGGCCAAAGCCAAGTATTACCTGATGACGAGTGATTTTGTAGACGGCCGTACCGCCGCCGATATTGGGTTGGTGAGCCTGGCCGTGCCGGATGAGCAGTTGCTGGACAAGGCTATGGAAATTGCCACCAATCTGGCCACCGGGCCGCGCCACGCCATCCGTTTTACCAAACGCGCCCTGAACCAATGGCTGCTCCAGGCCGGCCCCATTTTTGACCATTCGCTGGCGCTGGAAATGCTCAACTTTTTCGGGGAAGATATGATGGCCGGGGTGGAGGGACTACGGGGGAAGGTACGGCCGTTGTACCCATCGAGTGAGGGGAAGTAATTGGGTAATTGGGTAACTACGCAATTACCCAATTACCCGTTTTTATTTTCATGGGCCGCCGCCCGTTTTTCGGCGGCGCGGGAAAGGCGCCGCCAGAAGCGCAAACTGGGGGCGGCGCGCCAGGTGTAAATGACATAGGTACGGGCGATTTTGTCATGCCAGCCCTGGCGTGAATCGCTGACCAATATCCAGAAAAACCCGATAAAAAACGGCAGCATGGAGAGATAATAACCGAGCAAACGTTTGATAGCCTGGCCGAATGACAACGGCCGTGCATCCACGCTGACCACCCGCACCCCCATCAACATTTTCCCCGGCGTCTGCCCCACCAGCATCCAGAAAAAGATGAAATAGCCCACATAAAAGGAGACGTTGAGGAGAAGGCCAAGAGCCAAAAACAAGACGCGCATCCATTGTGCCAGGGTGCTGCGACCGCCGGAAAACGAAAAAACGTCGGCAACGGTGACTTGAAAAAAACTCAAGACGAGCATCACAATGGAGTTCACCACCACAATAATGCCTATCACCAACAGTTGGTCAGTGGCAAAGGCGATCAGCCGGGTGGCAAACCCGGCATATTGGCCTAACAAATCGGGCTTAGAATTATCAAGCGGTAGACGACTCACAGTTAATCAACCAGATAGACCTGACAGGTTTTTTGAAACTTGTCAGGTCTTGAGAAGCTGCATCGTTAATTTTACTCTTCTAGCAGGCTGACACGATCCGCCTGGGCCATCACTTCCGGCGCGGGTGGTGGCAGTTGTTCACGCGGGGGGCGGCGCAGCAGGCTACGCGCCAGCCGTTCTAACACCATGTCTGCCGTGACCGTGCGGCCACGCACGCCACCCACAATTTCATCGGCAATGCCCGCCGTTTGCTGCGTGACCAGATCACGGACTTCCGGGTTTTCCGCCAGATGTTGGATCACTTCATCTATGGTCAGGTTGACGGCTTCACGGGCCACCAGGCGGCTGCGTGGTTCTTCAGCACGACCTCGTTCAATCCATTCAGTCACGGCCGTTTCTCCCTGCGCCACCAGACTTTCATAGCGGCGGTGAACGGGCTGCATCAGTTGGCTATTGGTCACCGGACGCGCGGCGCGCAGCAGCCGCCCGGCCGAAGCGTTCATCAGACGGCCAAAACGGGAAGCGCCCGTCCGCGCCTGATCCGTGGCCGCAAAAGCCAACCCCACCAACGCATAACGAAGCTGATCCGTCGCGGCGGGAACGGGCGCCAGCTTGCCGGTGTTACCGGCTTCGGCCACCTGCGTTTCCCACTGCTTCAGCCGGGCCACCAATTCGGCCGGCGCTTCAATGCTGCCGCCCACCAGCAGCCGCACCAACGATTCCAGCGCGTCAAACTCAGCTTCTGTCAGCGTCGTTTCTACCGGAACAAGGGCGCTTTCGGTTTCTGTCGTTTCTGTATCCATAGGGTAATCAGTTGGTCATTGGGTAATTACCGAATTACCCAATGACGTATCAATTTAACCCTAAGTT
>JAHBVI010000133.1 GCA_019637635.1 Anaerolineae bacterium | reverse complement strand
TTAGCGGTATGAACTTCAAGGGATTACCCAATACACGCACCGAAGCACTGCTGCGGATCATCGGCGAGAGTTGAAATGACGCGGAAGCAGAGAGCGCCTGGGCTGAAAAAGTGTATTTAAGCCGCTTTCACTTCCAGCGTATGTTCCAACGCCTCATCGGTGAAACACCGGGTGAATTACGTCGCCGTCTCCGGCTGGAGTGTGCCGCGCACCAGTTATGCACCACATCCCAGGCGGTCACAGACATCGCCTTTGATGCCGGTTATGAGAGTCTGGAAGGGTTTTCGCGAGCCTTCCGCCGGGCGTATGGCCTGTCGCCCAGTCATTACCGGCGCATCCCGTTTCCGCGTGTGCATCTGCCCAGCCCAGGCAACATCCATTATGACCCCTTGAGAGGCCAACCTTACCAATTTCATGATAAAGGAGTGTTAAACATGGACATTGTTGATCGTTTGCTTGACCACGATATGTGGATGACACGTCAGATGTTGGTGCGTGCCCGGAATTTGACCGACGAACAGTTGGATGCACCGGTAGCCGTGCCGCAGAATCCGTTACCATTTGAATCGGCAGAAGGAACATTGCGCGAATCGTTGAACCGGCTGGTGTTTACCAAAGAGGTCTGGTTAGCGGCTGTGGGCCGACGGCCGTTCCCCACGGAACCAGACAAATCGGTAGCCGAAATGCTGAAACGCCTGGATGCGGCCTTCATTGAGTTTGCGGAAGTGGTGCGCCAGGTGCGCGACGAGAATCGTTGGGATGAGATGTTCGTAGACGCTTCGTGCGAGCCACAAGAACAATTCAGTTACGGCGGCATGGTCGCCCACGTCATCACCTTTTCCGCCTTCCGTCGCCATGCAGCATTAAAAATCCTGGAAATGCTGGGCATCAATGATTTGGGGTACGGCGACCCCATCGAATGGGAACGAAAAGTTACATCCCCAGAGGGATAAACGCTCGATTGCAACTGTGCAGGATGGGAAACGGCCGTCTGGAAATAGCCAGAACGGCCGTTCCCCTGTTCAGATGCTACGGTATTGAGGGTTGATTGATATACGTTTGGAAATAGAATGAGGAATGTCATTAGACACCCTCACCCCATTGCATATAATGGCCTATTGAAGCATACCACAACTGTCTCCATCAGCTTTATTCAACAGTAAAAAGTTGCGCTGGCTGGTTTGTGGCATTGACTCTACATCCCTTTCAAGAAGGAGTTCAAAAGATGACCATCCACTTATACTTATCCCTCACCCCCGAAGCATTAATTGCCTCCATGTTGTCGCCAGAAGAGTTCAGCACCTATTACACCGTGGGCACTACTAAAAAACGACACGGTGAAGCCATGTTCATCGAGCTAGACCCCAACTTTCGCCACGATTTTTTCCGCATTGACGAAGGGCTGGCCCGTTGCGTCCCCCATGCCAACGGCTTACCTAAACGCTCCGTTTACATTGCCACTTACCGCGTTCTGGAACATGTGCCCATCGCCGCCATGCAGCGCCTGCACCTGGTAACCGCCTACGGCCAATCATTAGCCCTGGAACCAACCTTTGACTACCCCGAAGACAACGCCGGTTTACACCTGTACCAGGAAATTGCGCCGGTCACACCCCTGGTCGTCAGCACGGCCAACCCCCTTGACTTCTACGACTTCCTGATCAAAGACCCCGAAAGCATGATCCACATACCGGCCATTGCCTTCGTGGAATTACAGCTGGGCCAACTGGCCCACAACCCCGAAACAGGCGCCGTAGAAGATTTACCCTACGCCAACATTCACCACCTGCGCGAATGTTTGGTCGAAATCAGAACAAAACAAATTCATACCAAGATGGTCAACCGCGTTCAGGCCATCGAATTTCCTTACCGCACCATCAAAAATGGCATTTTCATCGGCAATGCTGAAAAATTAGTCTACTTCCCCTTGCCGTCACTAGATGATCTGCGCAGTAAGTATTACCGGTGGTGGCAGTCGGCCAATACATCCATGTAAAAACAATCTGAAGTCAGCCGGAAGAAACATTCCGGCTTTTTTTTTGGTAACTGTCCAGACCTGACAGGTTTTTTACCAGTTCAACTTGAAACTTTGCAGGCCAAAAACTTGTCAGGTCTCTTAACGGACTAAACGGTTACTTTTTTTGAGAGGAGATCACGCATGAGTACGATGGGTTTAACGCAATTTGAGACAATCGCGGTGTGGGCGGTGTTTAGCGTCTCCATTTTGGGGCTTGTCTACGCCGTGTTCCTGCGCCGCCAGATATTACGCGCCGATAAGGGTACGCCAGAAATGCTGGTGGTGTGGGAAGCCATCCGTCAGGGCGCCGATGCTTATCTGAGCCGCCAGTTACGCACCATATTACCTTTCATTGCTTTACTGACCGTTGCTCTCTTTCTCAGCGTCTACATTGTGCCCCCCAGCGCCGAGGCCCTGGAACGGTTTGAAGGGCAGAGTGAGGACACCATTCGCATCCTGATCGGCGCCGGCCGGGCCATAGCCTTTATCATGGGCGCCGGCTTTTCCTTACTGGTGGGGCAGATTGGGATGCGCATGGCCGTGCAGGGTAACGTGCGCGTGGCCTCGGCAGCCCGCCACAGTTTCAGCGACGCCCTGCGCATCGCCTACCGCACCGGCACCATTACCGGCATGTTAACCGACGGCCTGGGTTTGTTAGGGGGCACCACCATCTTCATCATCTTCGCCAAGGCCGCGCCGGATGCCCTGCTTGGTTTTGGTTTTGGCGGCACATTGGTGGCTCTGTTTATGCGGGTTGGCGGCGGCATCTTCACCAAAGCAGCAGACGTAGGCGCTGATCTGGTAGGCAAGTTGGAGCAGGATATGCCGGAAGATGACCCACGCAATGCGGCCGTTATTGCCGACCTGGTGGGTGACAATGTGGGCGACTGCGCCGGCATGGCCGCAGACATCTTCGAGTCTTACGAAGTGACCATTGTCTCTGCCCTGATTTTGGGCCTGGCCCTGACGGCCATCACCGGCCATATCGAGTGGATTCTCTTCCCGCTGCTGGTGCGGGGCATTGGCGTGCTGGCCTCCAT
Source organism: Anaerolineae bacterium (assembly GCA_019637635.1). Classification (GTDB taxonomy): domain Bacteria; phylum Chloroflexota; class Anaerolineae; order Promineifilales; family Promineifilaceae; genus CAADGU01. The sequence goes on along the minus strand of JAHBVI010000133.1, from coordinate 16,258 downwards.
CGTCGGCACCTACCTGGTAAAAGGGCTGGCGGGCGGCAGCAAAGCAGCCATGGCCGCTATCTTTCGGGGCTTTCTGACCTCGGCTGCCATCTCCGTCGTTTTGTTTGGCATTGTCGCCTTCTTTTATATGCGAGACGTACCAGGGGGTTGGTGGCGGCCGTTTCTCTCCACCACCGTCGGTGTGGCTCTGGCTATCGTTATTGATCGCCTGACCGATTATTTCACCGGCACCCACAATGTGCCGGTCAAAGAAATCCGGGAAAGCACCCGCAGCGGCCCGGCTACCACCATCCTGTCCGGTCTGGGTGTGGGGTATGAATCCAGCGTCTGGTCTGTGGTGGTCATTGCCCTGACCATTGGCGCCGCCATTCTGCTCTATGCCGGGGTGCCCGTGCAGCAATACGTTGACAACGGTTCAACGTTTACGGCCGCAGCCGTGCAGATGGTCTTTGTGCTGTATGGCGTGGCCCTGACCGGCATTGGCATGTTGACTCTGACCGGCAACAACGTGGCCATGGATTCGTTTGGCCCTATTTCTGACAATGCCAACGGCATTGGCGAGATGGCCGGCCTGGATGAGGACGCACGCCAGATCATGGCCGATCTGGATGCGGTGGGCAATACCACCAAGGCGATTACCAAAGGCATTGCTATCGGCTCGGCGGTCATTGCGGCCGTGTCGCTGTTTGGCTCCTTTATCACCGACGTCACCCGTATTGACCCCACGGCGTTGGCCGGGGGCATCCGTATATCGGAGCCGGTTGTTTTTGTGGGCTTTTTACTGGGCGGCGCTTTGCCCTGGCTTTTCTCCTCGCTGGCGATTAAATCAGTCAGCCGGGCGGCGGGGCAAATGGTGGCCGAAGTGCGCCGCCAGTTCCGCATCCCCGGCATCCTGGAAGGCACGGCAAAACCTGATTACGCGCGGGCAGTAACCATTTCCACCGTGGCGGCGCAGCATGACCTCATCAACCTGGCAACAATTGCCGTGGTGACGCCGGTAGCGGTTGGCCTGATATTGAACGTGGAGGCGTTAGGCGGCTTCCTGGCGGGGATTATCCTCTCCGGGCAGTTGTTAGCGGTTTTCATGTCGAATGCGGGCGGGGCGTGGGACAATGCCAAAAAGACCATTGAGGATGAGCCGCGCAATCTGGCCGCCGGTACGGGTAAGGGGTCGGAGCGACACAAGGCCAGTGTAGTGGGGGATACGGTGGGGGATCCACTCAAAGATACGGCCGGTCCGGCTCTCAATCCGATGATTAAGGTGGTCAATATCATTAGCCTGATTATTGCGCCTATTATTGTGCGTTATCATGGACTGAGCCTGGGTATGGTTGTGGTGATTGGGCTGCTCCTGGCAGGTTTGTGGTGGGCCATCAGTCGCTCGAAACATGAGGTGGAGAGTTTGGAGGAGCCGGCTACGGCCGTGATTGTTTCCCATTAGCCGGCGCCATGTTTGACACCTGCCCCCAAACCGTGTATCATTCCACCATACCCCTCCCCAGGGGGGGTGGGGTAGAAGGCAAGAAAGATGAATGACATGACCAAACAGGCTGTGAGCCAACGGTTAGCCAGCGCCGCCGGGCATATCAAGGGCATTGAGCGCATGGTGCAGGAAGATACCTATTGCATTGACGTGATCAAGCAGATTCAGGCCGTGCAGGCTGCCCTTAACCGCGTCAGCGCCATGATTTTGGACAACCACCTGCAAACCTGCGTCACCACCGCCATTCAAGGTGACGACCCCGCCGAACGGCAGCGGGTGCTGACCGAAGTGACCAGCGTGTTTGATATGTCGAACAGAATTTAATGGGGATTAGAGATTAGAGATTCAATCAATCTCCAATCTCTAATCTCTAATCTCAAACCACATTTAAGGAGACTGAGTATACCCATGATGACCAAAACCTTTACCGTACCCAACATTAGCTGCGGCCACTGCACCCACACCATTGAGATGGAACTGGGTGAACTGGCGGGCGTGACCAGCGTGAAAGCGGTGCAAGACAGCAAACAAGTGACCGTAGCCTGGCAAGAACCGGCCACCTGGCCGCAAATCCAGGCGCTTTTGCAGGAAATCAACTACCCGCCGGAAGGGTTGATTCAGATTCAATAATGTGCGTACTATGTCCGAACAACAACTTACGTTCCCAGTTGTGGGGATGACCTGCGCCAACTGTGTGGCCACGGTGGAACGCAGCGCGAAGAAGGTGGAGGGGGTGACGGACGCGGCTGTGAACTTTGCCAGCGAAAAGGTGACGGTGACGTTTGACACGGCCGTGACCACCCCCCAAACGCTCACCACCAACCTCATCCAACGGGTGCAGCGCGCTGGGTACGAAATCCCCACCACTACCATCGAACTACCCCTGTTGGGGATGACCTGCGCCAACTGCGCCCAAACCATCGAGCGGCGGCTGAACAAAGTAGAAGGCGTGCTGGATGTGTCTGTCAATCTGGCCAATGAAAAGGCGCAGGTGACGGTGGCGTCCGGGGTGGCGACGCGGAGTGATCTGGTCACGGCCGTGCGCCGTGCCGGTTACGACGTAGTAGAAGTGGCCGCCGGGGATGAGGCGGAAGACGCCGAAGCTGCCGCTCGTCGCGCCGAATACAACCACCAGAAAAGGCGGCTCATCGTCGGCCTGGTTTTCTCCATTCCCCTCTTTGTGTTCAGCATGGCGCGGGACTTTAACCTGGTGGGGCATTGGGCACACGCCAACTGGGTCAACTGGCTCTTTTTTGCCCTGGCCACGCCGGTGCAAACCTACGTCTGTTGGGATTATTACACCGGCGCGGCCAAAAGTTTGCGCAACCGCAGCGCCAATATGGATGTGCTGGTAGCCCTGGGTTCGTCGGTGGCCTACATCTACAGCGTGGCTGTGCTGCTGGCGCTGACCGCCGGTTCGATGGCCTTGGGCCATCACGTCTACTTTGAAACCTCGGCCATGATCATCACCCTGGTGACGATGGGCAAGGTGCTAGAAAGCCGCGCCAAAGGGCAGACGAGCGCCGCCATTAAAAAGCTGATGGGCTTGCAGGCCAAGACCGCCCGCCTGGTTCGTGGCGACGTGGAAACCGACGTGCCCATTGACCAGGTGCAGGTAGGCGACGTGCTGCGGGTGCGGCCCGGCGAGAAGATTCCGGTGGACGGGGTGGTGATAGACGGCCGTTCCACCATTGACGAAAGTATGCTCACCGGCGAATCGCTGCCGGTGAGCAAAGAGCCGGGCGATGCCCTCATTGGGGCCACCATCAACAAACAGGGCTTGCTAACGATGCAGGCCACCAAAGTGGGCAAAGAGACGGCACTGGCGCAAATCATCAAAATGGTGGAGCAGGCGCAGGGCAGCAAAGCGCCCATCCAGCGCCAGGTAGACCGGGTGACGGCTTATTTTGTGCCCGTCGTGGTGGTGATCGCCCTGGTCACGTTTCTGGTCTGGTATCTGGCGACCGGGGATTTTACAGCGGCATTGTTAAGGTTAACGGCCGTATTGGTTATCGCCTGCCCCTGCGCTATGGGCTTAGCCACGCCCACCTCCATCATGGTGGGCATGGGCAAAGGGGCGGAAGCGGGCATCCTCTTTAAGGACAGCGCCGCGTTGGAACGCCTGCAAAAGGTTACGGCCGTGCTGCTGGACAAAACCGGCACGATTACGAAGGGGGAACCGGCGGTGACGGACGTCGTGACCCGTGAGCCGTTAGCCGTGAACCGTGAACCGTTAGCCATTGACGGATTACGGATTACGGATTACGGATTACCGATAACGGATTACCTCTTACAACTAGCCGCTTCCGCCGAGCGCGGGTCAGAGCATCCGTTGGGGGAGGCGATTGTGCGGGCGGCGCAGGAAAAGGGATTGGCTTTGAGTGTACCCGCCAGTTTTGAAGCAGTGGCAGGGCACGGGATCAAGGCGGAGGTGGACGGCCGTGCCATTCTGCTGGGTAATCTGCGGCTGATGCAGCAGGAAAAGGTGGCGCTGGATGGTCTGGAAGCCAAAGCAGCTGACCTGCAAAACCAGGCGCGCACGGCCATGTGGCTGGCGGTGGATGGGCAGGCCAGCGCTCTCATTGGCGTGGCCGACACCATCAAGGACGGTTCTAAGGAAGCGGTGGCGGAGATGCACAGGTTGGGGTTGACGGCCGTGATGATCACCGGTGACAATGAAGCCACCGCCCAGGCCATTGCCGCCGAAGCGGGACTAGATCGTTACCTGGCCGAAGTGCTGCCCGGCGACAAAGCGGCCAAAGTGAAATCATTGCAAGAGGAAAACCACGTGGTGGCCATGGTTGGCGACGGCATCAACGACGCCCCCGCCCTGGCGCAAGCAGACGTGGGACTGGCCATTGGCACGGGCACAGACATTGCCATGGAAACGGCCGACGTCACCCTGATGCGCGGTGATTTACGTACCGTACCCCAGGCCATTCACCTCTCCAAAGCGACCATGAAAAACATCCGCGAGAATTTGGTGTGGGCGTTTGGCTACAACGTGGTGCTGATTCCGGTGGCGGCCGGCGTGTTGGCTCCCTTTGACTGGGCGCCAGACTTCCTGCGCCAGCTTAGCCCCATCCTGGCGGCGGGCGCTATGGCCTTCTCCAGCGTCAGCGTCGTCACCAACTCCCTCCGGTTACGCCGGGTTAAGTTATAGAACTAAAAAAGCAGGAGGGGAGTCTTTAGCCGACATTGTTCGCTTGAAGGCTCTCCTCCTTTGTTTTACAGATCGTTATCAGATAATTTGCTCCCCCCAGGCGGTTGCAATCCAATCGGCAAAACTCCATTAAAAAATATTGCGCAGAAATACCACAGTTGTGGTATTTTTAGTACCTGTTAAATTCGATTCAACAAAAGGAATAAAACATGGATTGGATAACTGACCCACGTGCCTGGATTGCCCTGGCGACCCTGGTTTCTTTGGAATTGGTTTTAGGTGTGGATAATGTCATTTTCATTTCCATTCTGGCCGGTAAGCTGCCAAAGGACCAGCAATCAAAAGCCCGGCGGACTGGCCTGGCGCTCGCCGTTCTCTCGCGCATTCTGCTGCTCTTCTCGCTCTCCTGGATCATTGGGCTGACGGAGCCTATTTTCAAGGTGTTTGAGTTTACCGTTTCGGGGCGCGACCTGATACTGTTTTTAGGTGGGTTGTTCTTGATGGGGAAGGCCACTTACGAAATTCATCAAAAGCTGGAAGGGGCAGAGGGCCATGCGTCAGATGCGGTAAAGGCTTCTTTTGCCAGTGTTATTTTCCAGGTGCTTTTGTTAGATGTGGTCTTTTCGCTGGATTCGGTAATCACGGCCGTTGGCATGGTAGATGAGATCGCCATCATGGTCATCGCCGTGTTGGTCGCCGCTACAGTGATGATCATTTCCGCCGACCCGATTGGTAACTTTGTGGAACACCACCCCACCGTCAAAATGTTGGCCCTCTCCTTCTTGCTGTTGATTGGTTTCACCCTCATTGTAGAAGGGCTGCACCAGCATATTCCCAAAGGGTATATCTATTTCGCTATGGGCTTTTCCGTGTTTGTGGAGATGCTCAATTTGCGGATGCGCAAATCCCGCGACCCGATCAAACTTCATCAACCCTATGCGCCCGTTGAACCTGGGACTGCAACAGCCAAAGCCGATTAAACGAGCCGATACACGGCGGGTATCGTCTGAAATCAGGTATTGACAAAGCGGGCGAATTTAGATATTATTCTATTTAGATAAATTTCTAAATAGACATCCATCTAAACAGGTGAGGTATGAATACACAACAAGATTACAAACGGGAAGCGCTGTTGGATTTTTTCAAGGCAGTTGGGCAGCCAGATCGGCTGCGCATCTTGGGGAAACTGGCAAACAAGCCAGCCACCGTGCCGGAACTGGCAGAGGCGTTGAGCATGAAAGAAACGGCCGTGTCTCGCCATCTCCGCGCCATGCAAACAGCCGGGCTAGTAGCCCGGCATCAGGTAGCCTTCACCGAAACCTTCACTTTCATCCAGAGTGGTCTGGACACGCTGAACGAGATTGTTGACGGCAATATGGTTCCTGAAAGCCTGGAAGAACGGGTGTTGCGGGAATACATCGTCAACGGCCGTTTGCGGGCTATCCCTCTCAAAGCCGAAGAGCGAATGATCATCCTTCGGTGGATGGCGAATAAATTTGAACCTGGTCACCGGTATACGGAGACAGAAGTCACCGAACTGGTACAGCAATACTACGATAAACCATTAACCCTGCGCCGCATTCTGGCAGATAACCGCTTTTTGATACACACCGGACGCCAATACTGGCGACCATTGCCCGAACATTATTACTAAACGGAGTAAAAGCTCATGAGCGAAGAACAACAATTTGACACCCTGCTGCAATTCTTCAAGGTATTGGGCAATGAAAGCCGCCTGAAAATTTTGGGGCTGCTGGCGAATGATGAACGCACCGTGGGTGAATTGGCAGCGCTGCTCGACCTGCGTGAACCGACCGTCTCCCACCACCTGGCAGCGATGAAAGAGTTGGGGCTGATTGATGTGCGCGTGGAAGGCAATAACCGGGTTTATTGGCTGAATACCCAATTCCTGGAAAGCCTGAGCCGGGACATCTTTTCGCAGAGTAACCTGGCGACGCTGGCAACGGACGAAGCCGGTGACGCCTGGGAGGATAAGGTGCTGCGCTATTATGTGGTAGACGGCCGTCTCAAAGACATCCCCTCCAAACACAAAAAGCGGCTCGTCGTCTTGCAATGGCTGTGCGCGCAGTTTGAACCCGGCCGGCGCTACCACGAACTGGAACTCAACGAACGGCTGCGCGCCTACCACCCCGACTGCGCCTCGCTGCGCCGCTACATGGTCGAAGACCGGCTCATGGCCCGCGACAACAACAATATGTATTGGCGTCTGAGCTAGACAAAACCAGACAGGTCGTAAAGACCTGTCTGGTTTCACTGTTCATCGTATTGTCATTGCCGGGTAATTGCCACGTAAGAAAAAGCGCGTAACATACAGTCTTAAATGCTCAGAAAAAATAGACAAAGGAGATACTCTATGTTGAACCGAGTATTAGGACGCCGCGAACAAGAGGACACTGTAAAGGGACAGATGCGTCTGCCACCCGGCCAATCGCTGACCCAAAAGTTTCCCGTTTTGCATTACGGCCCGGTGCCGCGTACTGATTTGGCTGCCTGGGATTTGAAGGTGTTTGGCGCGGTGGAAGCACCTGTTACCTGGAATTGGGAAGCGTTCAACCAACTACCCCGCACCCAGGTGACGATGGACATTCACTGCGTCACCCGCTGGTCAAAGTTTGATACGCTGTGGGAAGGCGTTTCGCTGAAAACCCTGATTGACCAGGGTTTCATCAAGCCGTTGCCCACCGCCCGTTACGTTATCCAGCACTGCGAATATGGCTATACCACCAATACCTCCCTGGAACTGGTAACGTCAGATAACTTCCTGCTCGCTACCCATTACGACGGCAAGCCGTTGGATTTGGAGCACGGTTGGCCCTTGCGCGGCGTAATCGGCAGCTTCGCCGACCGCAGCGAAAAACAGACAGCCTATTTTTGGAAAGGGGGCAAGTGGCTGCGTGGCCTGGAATTCCGCGCGGACGACCAGCCCGGTTTCTGGGAAAACGCCGGGTATCACAATGAAGCCGACCCCTGGACAGAACAGCGGTTTGCCAATCGCTGGTTTTGAATAAAATGAGATTGGAGATTAGAGATCGGAGATTGACCAATCTCTAATCTCCAATCTCTAATCTCTCCAATCCCCTATGCCCCCCTATAAGACACTAGCCGAACACCAACGGGTGTATGACCTGATCTGGTCGCAGATGCCCCATATGCAAAAGCGTACCTCTTCTACTTGGTGGTATTTCATTCTGTTCCCGCAGGATGAGGAGGGGTATGGGCCGCGCCAGATGATGTTTTCCATTGCTACGGCCGTCAGCAAACACCCCATACACATCAGCGACCTGGAATTACCGGGGCTTGATTTGCGCCGTGAAGTGGTGGACGGGGTAGACCGTTTTCCGGCGGCGGCGGTGGGCTGGTATTACGACGGCCGTACCCTGCACGAAAACCTCCTGCACACCACGGCCGTTACCCACCTCTCCCTGCCCGACCGCACCGTTGCCTGTGGGGATGAGGGTGCGGACGGCCGTCGCCAGGGTTACACCATTTGCGCTTCGGAGTCACGGCCGTTGGCGTTGGAAGCGCACATTGAGGGGCGGCACGGCCGTGCCCATTTCACCACCTGGGGCGACCTGAACTGCCTGGACAACGCCCCCCACGAATCCATCAACATCAACACGCCCATTGCCGGGACGCACTTCATCGCCTGGCGGCGGATGCACTTTGAGGGCGAGTTTGACCTGCCGGGCACGGGGCGGGAGCGGCTGGCGGGCTATGGCTACTTCCAGCGCGTCTGCCTGAATGTGCCCACTTTTCCCTGGAAATGGATTTGGGCGCTGTTCCCCGATGGCTCCATGTTTTCCTCTTATGTGCCGTATGTGGGGCGGCATCTGTTCCGCAAAGGCTACCAATTTTTTGATAGCAATCGGAAGGAACAAGCGACCATTTCCCTGGGCGGCAAGTCGTTTTGGGATTGGCCGGATGCTTCCGAGCGCATCTGGCTGGCGCAGCACACGCGGGTAACGCCCGTGTTAGGCCGGGGGGAACATCCCCAGTTTGAGGTGAGCGCCGGAAATAAAGGGGGAGATTTTGTGCAATTCACGGCCGTGCCCTATGCTCGCACCGGTTTTTTCCTGGAACGTCCCCTCTGGCGCGGCCACAGTCATTGGAATTACAACGAATACCTCTTCCGCATGGAAGAAGTGCAGGGGCAAATACAAGGCCGCCCCATCAACAAAGAAAGCATGGGGCAGGGGTTTGGCAACCTGGAATACACCTGGGGGTTGGGGTTGTGATGGGTGAGCAGGTAATGGGGTACTCACCCCTCACCCCATCATCCCATGCGCCGCTTCCCAGCCGATGAGCGCCTTTTTGCGGGTAAGGCCCCAATGGTAGCCGCCCAGGTTGCCGCTCTTTTGGATGACGCGGTGGCAGGGGATGAGGTAGGCGATGGGGTTATGGCCAACGGCCGTGCCCACCGCCCGCACTGCCTTTTCCTGTCCCGTCGCCCGCGCCAATGCGCCATACGTCACCAATGCGCCCGGCGGCACCCGCAGCAGCGCCATCCACACCTGAATTTGAAAGTTGGTGCCCTTTAGATACACAGGAAGCGGCGCTTGCCGGTCGGCCGGGGAGAAGATTTGGTTTACGGCCGTGGCCGTACCCGCTTCATCTTCCACCAGCATGGCCTGGGGCCAGGCGTGGGCCAGATCCGCAATAGCAGCGGTACGGCCGTTGCTGGTGATAAACGACAGACCACAAATACCCCGTTCCGTTTCCGCCAGCAGCGCCTCGCCAAAAGGCGTGGCCTGAAACCCATAACGAATCGTCAGCCCCGCGCCCCTGGCTTTATACTCACCCGGCGTCACCGCTTCATGGGTGACAAACAGGTCGTGCAAACGGCCCGGCCCGGAAAGCCCGGCGGCATAGGCCGCTTCCAACACGTTTTGCGATTCAGCCAACACCTGTTTGGCGTGCTGCATGGTCAGGTATTGCCCAAAACGTTTGGGGCTGATGCCCGCCCACCGGCTGAACAATCGTTGAAAATGAAATTCGCTCAACCCCACATGGGCGGCCACATCAGCCAGCGCCGGTTGATTTTGGTAATTTTCTTCCAGGTAATGAATCGCCTTTTCCACCAGGGTATAATCGGCAGATGCTTGTAAGAACATGGCTAAATCCTCCAAAGGTTTTGTCAAAATTGGAGATTGGAGATTAGAGATTGAACGAGAGATTGAACGTCACAATCTCCAATCTCCAATCTCCAATCTCTAATCTCTAATCTCTAATCTCTAATTCCCCATAACTGTAACAAACCAGCCCCCCAATCTCCACCCGATTCTTGCGCCAGGATGAGGTTCGGACGGCTTTCGGACGGCCGTGCCATACACTACCCCCAATTCACAAGCAAAGACCGGTTTGTAGTGGCTGCTTCAGCGGGAAATACAGCTAAAGTTGTTACTACAGGCTAAAATTTACACACATAAGTGATTCCATTTTCTAATTCATTGACAACCGGCCTGTTACGGCGGTACGATTCAGTCTGTGATTCACAACATCGCTGTCTGAAAAATGGTTCCTGGTGGCAAACAGCTAATACCAGCCACCAACCACTTTTGCAAAGGAGAGACCCACATGCAAGCCCTTAATTGCCCATCCTGTAACGCCTCGCTGGAGTATGACGGCCGTTCCGAAACCATTCGCTGCGATTTTTGCGGCACCACCATCATTGTGCCCGAAAACATGCGCGCGGGCGCCTACCAGTCCGGCTATATGGGTGGCGAATCCCCGGAAAAGGCCGACAGTATCCACCGCATTTTAGAACTGGTACATCACGGGCAAAAGATTGAAGCCATCAAACTATACCGGGAAACATTTGGCGTGGGCTTAAAAGAAGCCAAAGATATTGTAGACCACCTGGAGAAGGGGCAGCCAACGGCCGTGACCTACACCACCGTTACCACCACCTCCGGCAACAACAGTTGTGGCTGCCTGGTAGGCATCGTCATTATCCTCTTCACGTTGGGCATTGTGGTGGCAACAATGGTGCCATTTGCCACCGTCACCCGGGTCATCGAAAACCCCCAAACATTCATCCAACAGGTTTCTGAAGGCGACATTCAAACTTTTGTCCAGGAAGTGAGCGTACAGGTAGCCACCATTAACCGAAATATCCAAAATGATCCCCTGGTAGTCACCGGTGGCGGCGATGGTTTAGGCGCTGACCTCATGGTGGAAAACTGGCAGTACAGCAACGACGTTAACAACATTTTCCTCAGTTACACCGAAGAAAAGGACGGCCGTCGCACAGTTCGTTGGGAAACAGCGGTTGGCGATTCCAATAGTAACCTGGACTTCAACGTCGCCTCTGACAATCAGCACATTTACCATACCAGCGGCAGCACTCTACGCGCCCTCGACCGGGCCAGCGGCGAACAGGTGTGGCAAACTAACCTCAGCGACATTGTAGACCGGCGCTGTTCTGGCTGTCTGCGCTCCGAACAAGGCGTGGTGGTAGCCCTGACGGCCGACAACACCCTGTATGGCCTCAATGCCAAAACCGGGCAAACGTTGTGGCAGGCGCGCCTGGAAAATGACTCCCCCGTTTACATGGAAGAAGGGTTTGTGGCCCTGGCTGTCCTCAAAAACATGGTGGCTGTGTTAGATGAATCGGCGCAGGCCGGCTCTTTTGGTTTTGCCCTGAAATTGTTCGATCTCAACAGTGGCGAGCTGATGCAAGAGTTGATCCCCATGTGCCCGGATGATGGCAACTTTTTTGATCCCGCCCCCTTTGGTTATTATGATCAGGTCTTTGCCGACGAAGCCCAAGACCGGCTCTTTTTCCTGTGGGGCACTTCCATCAATGGCGCAGAATGTCTGGAAGAGTGGAACCCAGAAACCGGCGAACCTGTGTGGCAAACGCGCCTGCCCGGCGATGCCAGCATTTCCTCCTCCATTGGCCGGGGCATTGTCACTGACTGGAACTTTTCGCCTTATTTTGCCTTTAACGGGGATACCTTACTGCTGCCGGCCTATGACTCTGGCAACCAGGGAGTAGTCTCAGTTGATTTGAACAGCGGCGAGATGCAGTTTTATGCGGAAGGGGGGGATTATGAATTGTGGCCGATGGGTGTGCAGGGAGACACGGCCGTTGTCTGGGCCAAACGACAGCGCGGTACCAAACAGGTGGAAGTGTGGGGGCTGGACAAAACCAGCGGGGAACGCCTGTGGCAGCACCCGCTCAAAGCGGAATACCTGTTTGAAATGGACCCATTTGATGATAAATGGACGTATGTGCTGACTGACAGCGGGTTGTACATTGTGCAATTGTTCGCCACCCCCAACCCGCCCGAACTGCTGGTGCAATCGCTCAATACCGGCACAGGCGCACTGAATTACGAAGTTAAAAACACATTGGCCGATGATTTCTGGCGGGGCATTGCCCGCGCCCCCGGCCATCTTTACCTGACCATTCGGGCGCTGGTTGGCGTAGATTTACAAACCGGCAAGGCCACGACGGAGTGGCCGTAATTGGTAATCCGTGAACGGTGAACCGTAATCCGTAATCCGATTACGGTTCACGGATTACGGTTCACCGTTCACGGTTCACGAACTACGGATGCTCACGCTGGCAACACGGCCGTCCTTTCACACTTTGCTTGATGCCCTGGCGCTGACGGCCGTAGATGACACGCCGCCTGCCATCATTTACCTGCAAACAGACAGCCAGCCGGAAATGGTTTCGCGCCAGATGTTCCGGCAGGCTGCCGCTGGTTATGCGAATGGGCTGCGGCGGCTGGGCATCCAGCCCGGCGACCTGGTCATCATCGCCCACACCCAAAACCTGGAAAGCATCTACGCCTTTTGGGGGGCGCTGCTGATCGGCGCCATCCCCTCTATGTTCCCCACCCTCACCGAAAAGCTAGACGCCAACATCTACATGCAGCACATGGCCGAACTGGTGCGCCTCTCAGCCGTCAAAGCGGTGCTAACCACAGATGAATTTGCGCCGCAGTTGCAAACGGCCGTGACCTGCCCGGTGTATGGTTCAAAGAAGATTGGAGATTGGAGATTGGAGATTGGAGATTCAATCTCTAATCTCCAATCTCTCATCTCCCAATCTCCTGATCCCCAATCCATTGCCTTCCTGCAACACTCCTCCGGCACCACCGGGCTGCAAAAAGGGGTGGCGCTGACGCACACGGCCGTGCTCAACCAGCTTGCCAGTTATAGTGACGCCCTACAACTCAACGAGCAGGATGTGGTTGTAAGCTGGTTGCCGCTGTACCACGATATGGGCCTCATTGCCGGGTTTTTGCTGCCGTTGGTGCAGGGCGTTCCCCTGGTGCTGATGTCCCCGTTTGATTGGGTCAGCCACCCGGCGCTGCTGCTGCGGGCCATTCACGATTACCAGGGTACGCTCTGCTGGCTGCCCAACTTTGCCTACAACCACTGCGCCCGCCGCATCCGGGCGCGAGACAAGGAGGGGCTGTCACTGGCTTCCATGCGCCTGTTCGTCAACTGCTCCGAACCGGTGCGGTATGACAGTCACCAGTTATTCCTGGCGGCTTTCGCCGAAAACGGCGTCCGCCCGGAAATGCTCGGCGTCAGTTATGCCATGGCCGAAAACACGTTTGCCGTCACCCAGACTGTGCCGGGGCGCACGGCCGTGCTGGACACCATAGACGAACAATCCCTCACCCACAAGCAATATGCGAAGCCGGTAGCGGCCGACCATCCCCAGGCAGCCGTCAAAGTGTCCTGCGGGCCGGTGATTACGGGCACGGAAGTGGCGGTGTGGGATGCGGCCGGCGGTGTCCTGCCCGACCGCACCGTCGGCGAAATTGCCATCCGCAGCAACTGTATGCTCACGGAATATTATCGGCGGCCAGATTTACGGCCGTTCGTCAACGGCTGGTACAAAACCGGTGACAAGGGGTACGTGGTAGGTAGCGAGGTTTTTGTCATTGGTCGCGCCAAAGATCTGATCATCAATGCCGGAAAAAATGTCTACCCGCAGGATATTGAGGCCATCGTCAACGACGTGCCTGGCGTTCATGCCGGGCGGGCGGTCTGTTTTGGTGTGCCGGATGAAAAAGAGGGCACGGAACTCATCGCCATTGTCGCCGAAGTAAAAACGAGCGATCTGGCCGAGCGCAAGGAGATCAACAAACTGATCCGCCAGGAAGTGTCCCGGCAGAGCGGCGTCAGCGTCAGTTACGTACATCTGGTTGGCCCCCACTGGCTGCTCAAAACCTCCAGCGGCAAAATTGCCCGCGCCGCCAACCGAGAGAAGTGGCAGGTGGAAACTGACAATTGATAGGCAATTGATCAGCCAATTAACACTGGCTCCTCAGGATAATGCAGCAGACTGCTTTCCCGGCTGCGGCTGAGAAGCACCAGCACGATGGTTAGGGCACCTAAGCGTCCCCAAAACATCATAAAAATAATGATCAATTGCCCAATGGGGTTGAGTTGACCGGTAATGCCCAACGTCAGGCCGCAGGTGGAAAAGGCGGAGACGACCTCAAACAGCGCCGGTCCCAGTTCAAAGGGGTGCGTGAGTAAAAGCAGCCAGGTTGCTAGGCCACAGACAAAGAGACTGACGATGAGTACGGCCGTAGCCCGTTTTACAATGCGCGCCGGAATGGAACGCTTGAAAGCGTTCACTCCTGGCGTCCCCCGCAGAAAACTCCACATCACTGCCAGCAGCACCACCAGCGTTCCGGTGGTAATGCCCCCACCCATCGAAGCCGGGCCGCTGCCCACAAACATCAGCCCCACCAGCACCAACTGACTTTCCGGCTGCACCAGCGCAAAATTTTCCAGCCCCGGAAAGCCGGCCGTGCGCGCCGAAACGGATTGAAACCAGGTCTGCACAAGTTTCTGGTCTAACGTCAGGTCAGCGGCCACTCCCCTGGTGGCCTCCGGCAGATACAAAGCCACCCAACCCACCAGGATGAGCGCCAGCGTGACCAACAGCGTCAGCCGCGTATGCAGCGACAGCCGCCGCTGCCGCCGGTACATCAACAGATTATGAAAGACGGGCAGCCCCAGGCCACCCAATATCACCAACACACCCAAAATAATCAGGGTCGGGTTATCGTTGGGGATGCCATTGGGATAGGCAGACGTGCCCCAGAACAGGTCAAACCCGGCATTGCAGAAGGCGGCGACGGCATGAAAGATGGCATAAAACAAAACGCGGTCAGAAGGCACAATATCGGTCTGCCGCCAGTAAAAAAAGAGAACGGCCGCGCCAACCGCCTCTATGACAAACATGCCCGTCAGGATACGCCCCAGGTAATGGGAAATGAGCGAAGGGTTTTGCAGCCCCAACGAGTCGGCCAGCAGCAGGCGGTTGGGCAAGGAGACGCGGCGGCCAGAAGCGCGCAGCAGCAGGGCAACCAAAGCCATATAACCCAGGCCGCCTATTTGAATGAGCAGCAGGAGGATGATTTGCCCGGCAAAGGTGAAGTCGGTGCTGGTGGTCAGCAGCGCCATGCCGGTGACGGTGACGGCCGAAGTGGCCATAAACAAGGCTTGTGTGAAGGTGATGGGGCGGGTGGTGAGACCCGGCAGCAGCCAGAGCAGCAGTGTGCCCACCAGGATGAGCGTGAGCAGACCGACAATCGGCCGTAGAGGCGAGGGGATGTGGTGAATGGGGTGCTGGAAAACGGCCGTGCCCGGCAAACGAATCACACGCTGGCGTTTGCGCCCGAAGGTGAGGCGACCTTTCATTGTTGAGCCTCCTGAAAAGAGCGAACGCCGAGGCGCTGAGACGCCGAGTGGTTGAGAGAGAAAAACCTTCGCGCTCTTGGCGTCCTTCGCGGTTTCAATAAGCTCATGGCTGCTCGCTGAATCGGGTCAGATTTTGATGTGTGCCTAGCAGGATCAAGGTGTCCGTCGGCTGCAAGATCACATCATCGGCCGGGGAGACAATCATTTCCTCCTGGCGCTTGAGAAGCAGCAGCGTCAATTCGTACACGCTGTTAAAGGGCACATCGCCCACCCGTTTGCCCACCAGCGGCGGCGGCAGCACCGTTTCCATGATGCTGTAATCATTTTGCAGCGGCAGCCGGTTGATGATGGCCGGGTAGGCCAGCTCGTTGGCCAGCCAGACGCCGCTGTCACGCACCGGCGTCACCACCCGGTTGGCGCCCAATCGCTGCAAAATTTCACGCTGGCGGTTGGTGTCCGCCCGGCAGACCACATTTTTCACCCCCAACTGCTTCAATAAATCATGCACCAGAATGGTCGCTTCAAAATCATCACCAATGGCGACAACGGCCGTGTCAAATGAAGAAATATCCGCCTCTTGCAGCGCCGCTTCATTGGTGGCATCCAGCATGACGGCCTGGGTGATGTGGGAGGCAATCTCCTGCACCGGCCCCATTTGCCCATCAATCCCCAACACCTCATACCCCAGCTCTTCCAGTCGCCGTGCCAGCGCCGTGCCAAACCGCCCCAGGCCAATAACCACAAACTCTTGCTGCGATTTCTGACGTTTCATAATCCCTCCGGTAGATGCTGCCGAAGTATAATCACGCCGCCGCAAACCTTCAAAACGGAGTAAAAAGCCCCTGATGTTTTCCACACCAGCCCCATCTGCGAAACAGTACTCTGACCTATGAACTGACAGGATAAGCAAA
>JAHBVI010000132.1 GCA_019637635.1 Anaerolineae bacterium | reverse complement strand
AACATGTCCCTCATTGCCGCCCAAACCGGCGCCACCATCGCCGACATTATGGCCGCCAACAACCTGACCAACGCCAGCATCCTCATCGTCGGTCAACAGCTCATCATTCCTGGCTGGGACGGGCAGATTACCAACAACGTGGTCTCCACCAACCCCATCAGCCCGGCCCCGCCAACCGCGCCGCAACCACCGGTAGAGGCCCCGTCCGAAGCCGTGCCCACTGGCCCCAACCTGCTGTCCAACGCCTCCTTTGAAGAGGACTGGTACTTTTTCCAGGGCGTGTCCGAATGGCAGGTTCCGGTTAACTGGCTGTTAGCCGTTGATGAAGGCCCCAATACGCTCACGCCGGAAGAAGGAGATGTTTTTATCCGCCCTGAAGTGCGTGTTGTACCTAAAAGCGACCTGCCGGCGTCGGAACATAGCATGTTTGTCTTTGACGGTAACAAGACGATCAAGTCATTCAAAGGAGGCCTGCCCATTCATTTTGCCGTCTTTACCGACATTCCGCTCCCGGCCGGCTCCTATCGCTTTACCATTCGCTTCTTCCCCGATGTGGTGATTACCTATAACCAGGGCCAAAAAGTGTGGGCTTATGACCCATTGGCCGCCGAAGCGCGGGTGATCATGAACGCCGGCGGCACCGGCTGGGTACCCGTCACCCCTGGCCAACGGGGCGCGCTCAGTTTCGATTTTACGCTTGAGGAACCGGCCACCGTGCGCCTGGGCGGCGACTTCCGTAACCGCTTCATCAATGACAATAACGGCTGGTTTTTAGACGACTGGACTTTGCAACGACTGGAAATTCCGTAATCCGTAATCCGTAGGCCGTAAACCGTGAACCGTAATCCGACTTTGAGCTTCGGATTACGGTTCACGGTTCACGAATGACAATTCACGGGGCAGGCACGGCCGTAGCTAACCAGCCCGCCAAATCTTGCTTCAACTGCGCCAGGGAAGGGTAGTGGACGTACATCATGTGCCCTGCCTCATAATAGGTCATGGCGATATTGCCCATCAGGTCAGGGGGCAGGTCAATATGGTTAAAGGTGTACTCCGTGGCCAGAAACGGGGTGGCTAAATCGTAGTAGCCGTTGGCCACAAACACCTTCAGGAAGGGATTGCCGGTGATTGCTTTGCGCAATGTTTCGGCCACGTTTACAAACTCATTCTGGTGTGGCTCATAGTTCCAGGGCCAGACGCGCCCGGTGAGGATTTCATAGGGCAGATCACTTTCATATTTCAGGTCACGGCGCACATAATCGTTGAACACGGCCGTGTACGGCCCCATAATCGCTGCCATACTGGGGTCATATTCAAAAAACTCGCCCGCCGAATCCCGATCATAGCCCGTAAAGCGGCTGTCCAGCCGCCCCACCGTTTTGCCCTCGTCCCGCAGCAGTTCCTTGCAAAAGCGCATGTAGTGGAGCCGCAAATTGCACCGCTGCACATAGGCCAGCGACAGACCCATATAGCGCGCCAGTTTCTCTTCAATCTCCTCCCGTTTCGCCGCTGACAAGGATGAACCCTGCATCAACGCCAGGGTGTAATCGGTGAGGGCAAATGCACGCACTTCGTCCAGCGTTTTGAACAAATCCGCCTGCAAATCGGCCGCCAGCTTTTGGTGATACCAGGCTGTGGCCGTCAGCGTGGGCAGGTAGAGGATATAGGGCAAATCATTGCCCACCGGGTAACGCACCGTCTGGAAATTGAGGACCACGGAGACGAGCATAATGCCGTTCAGATACAGGCCATGCCGCTCTTGCAGGTAGCCGGACAGCCCGGCGGCGCGGGTAGTGCCGTAGCTCTCGCCGATCAAAAACTTGGGGGACGTCCAACGGCCGTACCGACTCACATACAGCCGGATAAAATCCCCCACCGACTCAATGTCCTTCTTAAAGGCATGAAAATCCTTCGGCTTTTCGCCGGGCACAGCGCGGCTGAAACCGGTACTCACCGGATCAATAAAGACCAGGTCGCTTTGGTCCAGCAGCGAGAACTCATTATTCACCATTTTGTAGGGCGGCGGTAACTGCTGCCCGCCGTCCATGGTCTCCACCCGGCGCGGCCCCAGCAGCCCCAGATGCAGCCACACCGAAGATGAGCCAGGGCCGCCGTTGAAGGAAAAGGTTAACGGCCGTGCCCCCACATCCTCCACCCCATCCAACGTATAGGCAATGAAAAAGACGCTGGCCTTCGCCTTCTCCCCTTCCGCCTTGCCCTCCTTCTCCGCTTCCTCCTTCAGCACAATCGTGCCGCAGGTGATGGTGTAGGCAAGTGTACGGCCGTCCACTACGGCCGTGTGCTGCGTCACCGAAATTTTATCCTCCGGTGTCGGATACTTTTCATCCTTCTCTTTGTCTTTGTCGTTCTTTTTTTCCTCGTCAGCCATAATGTCTTACCTTTCACGTTCGTAGTAGGCGATTTATCGCCATCTAACGGCGATAAATCGCCTACTACAAACAATCGCGGATCAAATTGCCACTACCGCCTTCACCTGCGGAAAAAACTGCTTCACCGTGCCCTCTACCCAGCCGTGCAACGTCACCGGGGCCAGATTGCACCCTTCACACGCGCCGGACAAATGCACCGTAACCACATCATCCACATACCCAACCATTTCCACTTCGCCGCCATGATAATGCTCAATATAGCTGCTGATGGTACTGATCAGGGCTTCCATTCTTTCAATTTCTGTCGCTTCCTGGGGAATACGCTGCATTTCGCTGTTAAACCCGCGTACACCCGCCGGTCTGTTCATGGTCGTCATGGGAATTCTCCTTCACCGTAGGGCGATTTTCCAAATCGCCCTACAACGCACAGTCATAGCTGCATGGTATCATATTCCCTTTATCGTTGCCACGCGGTTAATCACGTTGGGCAGTGCCAGGCAAGGGGCTGTACGACAATGTTCAATCAAAACGGTTTTGCCCCTTGCCGGGCACTACACCTCACAGGGATTCCACGCACCTTCCTGACATTGTTCAGTTGTTTTTAGTCACGGCCGTCTGTTACACTTTCCCCATCAAATGCGACATACCATAATGAACGAGCTGTATCGTGTGGTTGTGGTGTATTCGTAGCCCAGGCGTTGGCTTCCCATATACCCAATCTGCGATAATGGCACAGCATCCGAAAAAACGATTAACAAAAAAAAGCAATTCACATATTGGACGCTATTGCCTATGAATGAATTCATAGGCTGACACAAAAAACGCGCTTGAGCGCGTTTTGCATGGCAGACGCCGATTTCCAATCGGCGGCGGTGGCGGCCAACAAGCCAAATTGAAAATTGCTCACAACAAACAGGTTGTCTTGGTAAGGGAACGGGTAAATATATGGTAGGGGGCAATCTTTCAATCTCTCAATCTCCCAATCTCTCAATCTCTTACCCCCCAGCCTGTAATTCAGGAGAAAACAAGATCATGCGTAAACACGTCCTACTCACATTTATTTTATTCCTGCTGGTCATAGCGGCCTGCCGCAAAGAGGAACCGCTGCCCACGCCGGTGCCCACCATCGCCGTGCCCACCGCTACCCCCACCAGCACCCCCACCCCGCGACCCACCCTGGCCCCCGGCGAAACGCCGCCCCCAGGAGAGCCGGTTGTCCCCACCACCATCAACCCGGCCGACATCACCTGGTCGCCCCAGGTGATAGACAGCAGCCCGCTGCCCGGTGAGGAACTACTGCTGGATGGGGCCATTACCATCCGTTTTGACCAGCCGATGAACCCGACCTCCGTCGAACAGGCCATGTCCGTCGCCGCCGAAGAGAGCGGCACGGCCGTAACCGGCGACTTTAGCTGGCCCCGTCCCGATACCGTCATCTTCACCCCCAAGAGCGACTTACAAGGCAAACAGCTTTACCGCGTCAGCATTGACAACCGCGCCGAAGGGGAAAACGGCCGTCCGTTGGAAGTGCCCATCGAACTGCTGCTGCAAACCGCCGGTGATCTGGCCGTCAGCCAGGTCCTCCCCGCCGATGACACCGCCGGGGTGCCTACCGATGGCGCTATCACCGTCATGTTCAACCGGCCCGTTGTGCCCCTGGTCAGCACCGGGCAGCAAGCCGACCTGCCCCAACCCCTCGCCTTCGATCCCCCGGCTACCGGACACGGCGAATGGACGTCCACCAGCATCTACCGCTTTATCCCCGACCCCCCGTTGGCGGGGGCTACCACCTACAGCGTCAGAGTAGACCCGGCGCTAACCGACGTGGTGGGCGTGAAAATGGCCGCCCCCTTTAGCTGGTCATTCACCACCCTCAACCCCGATGTGGTCACCATCTTCCCCGAAGAGACGAACACCATCGCCCCCGACACCACCTTCACTGTCACCTTCAACATGCCCATGAACACGGCCGTCACCGAAGCGGCCATCTCCCTGGAAGGCGGCAGCAGCGCGCCCCGGCTGGCGTTTAATTGGGTAGAGGGCGACCGTGTGGTCGGCGTCACCCCACAAGACCTGCTGGACATGGAGACAGAGTATGACTTTGTCATTGGCGCATCAGCGGGCGCAGCCAGTGGGCAGGCTACCCTGGGCGAAGACGTTATCTTCACCTACAACACCCATCCCCTGCCGGCCGTCAGCACTGTTTATCCCCGCGCCGGGCAAACGGCTGAACAGTGGGATCGCGGCGTCAACATCCAGTTTGTCTCGCCTATGAATTGGGATACCGTCGAAGGCAGAATTAGCATATCCCCCGCCCCGGCTGTGCCCCCGCGTTATCACATAGACCCCTGGTCAAACGGCGTCTTCGTGGATTTTACCTATCAGCCCAACACATCATACCGGGTGGTTATACCGGCCTCGGTCGCCGACCCCTATGGCAATACGATGGCAGCGCCTTATGAATGGACGTTCCGCTCACCCAGCACGCCGCCCATCGCTTCCCTCAATTTACCGCCGAACCAGAGTCTACTTAGCACCAGTTTTCCCACCCAGGTGGACATTATTTACAACAACGTCGCGGCGATTGACGCGCAGCTATACAACCTGGGGCTGCCCATCAACCTGTTGAATAATCCCTGGGATGTGCGCGACTACTCCCCTGCCGGTGAGCCACTGCGCGCCTGGGAACTGCCCATCACCACCCCGCGCAATGAAGTGGGCATCACCACTCTGTCCCTGGCCGATGGCGGCGTTTTGCCGACCGGCATCTACCTGATCCGTCTGTCAGCCGACGAATTACAGGAAGATACTCAGTGGTGGCAGAACCAACAAAACGTCCTGATTATCGCCGATACCAATGTGGTGGTGAAGGAGATGTTTGGCGATGTGTACGTGTGGACAACGGACATTGGCAGCGGCCAACCGGCCGCCGGCCGCAACCTGACGCTCTACAACAGCCAGGGGGTACGGTTGGGCACGGCCGTAACCGACAACAACGGCCTGGCTCGCTTTGATTACATGCCCGCCAACGACTACCTGGAAGGGGTCACCGTCATCAGTAACGCCCCCGGTGAAGCCGGTTTTGGCGCCGGTAATAGCAACTGGAACAGCAATACCGCCCCCTGGAACTTTGGCATTAACGCCGCTTCTGACGATCAGTCGCCCCTGTTTGGCTACTTGTACACCGACCGGCCCATCTACCGCCCCGGTGACACCGTCTATTACAAAGGGATTGTGCGCCAGAATAATTACGGCCGTTTCTTCCTGCCCGGCGAAATACTCAGTCTGGAACTCAACATCTCCTTCTATGACTACACCGGCCAAAATGATCTAAACGAATACGTCACCGTCACTACCCAACCGGATGGCACCTTCAACGGCGAATTTGTCATTCCCGAAAATGGGCCATTGGGCAGCTACACCATCAGCCTGGGCAGCCAGGGCTTCAACTGGCGCGCCTACGTCAACTTCACCGTCGCCGAATACCGCCGCCCCGAATTTCTGGTGACACTGACGCCAGAGACAACGGACGCCCTGCGCGGCGAATCGGTGGACGTGACGCTGCAAGCCGAATACTTCTTCGGCGGTTCCGCCGCTGACCTGCCGGTAACGTGGAACGTTTACGAAAATACCTTTTACCCCGACTTCCCCGGCCCTTACTACTGCTGGACAGACTGCGCCGGTTTTGATTATGAAGACCCCGGCTTTTTCTTTTACGGGGGTGAAAACTTTGTGGGCAGCGGCGAAGGGGTGACGGATGGCAACGGCCGTCTCACCATCACCCTGCCCGCCGACCTGCTGCAAAACAGCGATCCCGGCAGTCGCCAGGTGCGCATTGAGGCTACCGTACAAGACATCTCTAATCTGCCCGTCACCAGCCGCGCTGAAATCACCTTCCATGCCGCCGAAAATTACGCCGGCATCCGCGCCCTGACCGGCTTCGTCGCCGCCGGGCAGCAAGCCGAAGTGGAAGTCAAAACGGTCAACTGGGACGGCGAACGAGTCGTCAACCAAAACGTGGAGATTGTTTTCTACCGGCGCGACTGGACGCCGGTACGCACCCAGGAATACGGCATGTATTACACCGCCTGGGATGCCACCGACACCGAAGTGGCCCGTACCAACGTCACCACCGATGCCCAGGGGATCGCCACAGCCACCTTTACACCCGATCAGGGCGGCTCTTACCTGGCCGTAGCCACCTACACCGACCGTACCGGGCGCACCACTCTGAGCAGCACCTACGTCTGGGTAACGGCCGACGGCCGTATCGCCTGGCAAACCGACCCCTACGACAAGGCCATGGATCTCATTCCCGACCGCGCCGAATACGTGGTGGGGGATACCGCCCAGGTGTTGGTGCAAAACCCCTTCGCCGTGCCCGTGCAGGCGTGGGTAACGCTGGAACGAGGCGGCCTCATCAGCCAGCAAATCGTCACCTTGCAGCCCAACAGCGACATCATCAGCATCCCGCTGACCGATGTCTTTGCGCCCAATGCGTTTGTGACGGTCACGGCCGTGAAACCCACCGACCCCAACAACCCGGACGACCCCTACGCCGAAATCCGGCTGGGCATCGCCGAACTGGTGGTCAACCCGGCCATCTTCAACGTCAACATTGAGCTGACGCCACGGGAATCGGTATTAGAACCGCGGGACACGGCCGTCTTTGACATCCGCACCACCGACCACACCGGCGCGCCTGTCTCCGCCGACCTCTCCCTGGCGCTGGTAGACCTGGCTGTGCTGACCCTCTTGCCGGACAACGCACCGCCCATCCTGGACACCTTCTACGAACGGCAGCCTTATCGCAGCCTGGTTGGCGGTGGCCTCTTCATCTCCGGTGAAGGGCTGCCCATCGAAATCCCGCTGCCCGGCGGTGGGCTGGGCGGCGGCGGCGGCGATATGGCCGCCACCGAATCCGTCGCCCTGGAAGAAGAAGACGATGTGCGCCGTGACTTCCGCGACACCGCCTTCTGGCAGGCCAACTTGCTCACCGACAGCGACGGCCGGGCTACCGTGGAAATCACCCTGCCCGACAACCTGACCACCTGGCGGCTCTCCAGCAAAGCCAACACCGCCGACACCCTGGTCGGCCAGAACAGCGCCGACATCGTGACCACCCTGCCGCTGCTCATCCGCCCCGTTACCCCCCGCTTCCTGACGGTAGGCGACACGCTGCAAATTGGCGCCATCATCAACAACAACACCGACAACGCCATCGAAGCAGCCATCAGCCTGGCGGCAACCGGCGTCACGCTGAACAGCCCGGCAGAGCAAACGGTGAACGTACCCGCTCATGGGCAGACGTTGGTGCGCTGGAATACGGCCGTGAACAACGCCGAATTCGTAGACGGCCAGGCCTTCGCCGACCTCACCTTCCGCGTCAGCGGCGGCGGTTACACGGACGCTACCAAACCCACCTTCGGCGTCGGCCCAGACAACCTGATCCCCATCTACCGCTACAACGCCCAGGATATCGCGGGCACGTCCGGCGAACTGACCGCCCCCGGCAGCCGCGTGGAAGCGATCTTGCTGCCACCCGGCGTGGACATGGATCAGGGCAATGTGGATGTGGTACTCAGCCCGTCGTTGGCAGCCGCCCTGCTAGACAGCATCCGGCTACAGAATAACATGGAGTTCCTGGCCGACTGCCCGGCAGCCATTGCCGACCAGATGCTGCCCAACGTGGCCGTGCAAACGCTGACCACCCGGCTCAGTGCCCCCGAAGTGGAAGCCCAATTTGGCGACGAACCGGCGGCGATGATCAACGCCGGCATCAGCCGGTTGACGGCGCTGGTACACAGCGATGGCGGCTGGAGCTGGTGTTTTGAAAGCGACAGCGACCCCTGGATTACCGCCTACGCCCTGCTGGGGCTGGCCAAAGCGCGCCAGATCGGCTTCACCGTAGACGAGGCCATGTTGGAAAAATCGGGCAACTATCTGGTGCGCCAGTTAGGCCGCCCGGAAAACTTCCGCACCGCTTCCGACGCCAACCGGCAGGCCTTTTTCCTCTACGTGCTGGCCGAATTGGGCGTGGACGTGAACGTGGAACTGGACAACCTGTTCACCGAAGCAAGCGGCCTGCTGGATCCCTATGGCAAGGCGCTGCTGCTCATGGCTTACCACCTGACCGGCAGCGACCAGAACGTGGACGCCCTCATCGCCGATCTCAGCGGCAGCGCCATCGCTTCCGCCACCGGCGCCCACTGGGAAGATGTGAGTCAAGACTATCGGAACCTGAGCAGCGATATTCGCGGCACGGCCATGGTCCTCAACGCCCTTTCGCTCTGGCAGCCGGACAATGCCCTGGCTCCCGGCGCGGTGCGCTGGCTGATGGCCGCCCGCACCGCCAGTACATGGCCGACCACGCATGAATCCGCCTGGGGTATCTTTGGCCTGACCGAGTGGCTGGCGGCCACCGGTGAACTGGACGCGAGCTACGACTATGGTTTACAGGTGAATTTGCAACCCACGGCCGACGGGTCATTCAGCCGGGAAAACATCGCCGACAGCCGCCAGGTAACGGTGCCCGTGCCCGGCCTGTTCAGCGATGCCCCCAACTTCTTTGAGTTCCGGCGCGGCGCGGGGGATGGCACCCTGTACTACACCATGCACCTGAACACAGCGATTGACGCCAGCCAGGTCAGCCCCATCAATCGGGGCATCCACGTGGAGCGTGCCTACTTTGACGCCGCCTGTGACCCGGACGTGGAAACCTGCGCCCCCATTACCGAGATTAAAGCGGGCCAATCGGTGCGTGTGGTGGTGACCATCCAGACGGAAAATGACCTGCTGCACGCCGTCATTGAAGACCCCATCCCGGCCGGCGCGGAAGCGGTAGACCCGAACCTGGCCACCACACCCTCCGGCGGCGGTGATGGGCCAATCCCGTTGGATTACCTGTGGGGTTATTGGGGCTGGTGGCTGTTTGACCGGGTGGAATATCGGGACGAGAAGGTCGTCTTCCTGGCCAGCTTCTTACCGGCAGGCACGTACCAATACACCTACACGCTAAACACCTTCATCCCCGGTACCTACCAGGTGATGCCCACGTCGGCCAGAGAGGCGTACTTCCCAGAAGTAAACGGCCGTGCCGCCGGCCTGCTGTTTACGATTGCGGAATAGACGGCCGTTTGTGAGCAAAAGCCCCGAAGGGTTTTCCCAAACCCTTCGGGGCTGTAGGAATAACGCTACACCTATTTTGTTCAATGCACATGCGGGAATGATACGGCCGTACCCCCGCCAACCAATCGCGTTACTACCGGTTATTTTCCTAACCAATTCACCAGGCGTTTTCTGATTTGCTGTAAGCGGTCTGGGGCAATATGACCCAACCGGGCATTGATGACCGATGGTTCTACAGTTGCTAATCGCGCCAGGCGCACGGCCGACCGTATCTTGAGACCTGTAGATGTATAATCGGAATCCGATGGGTCAATAATCTCGTCGAATTGGGGGACGGCCTGAGCTGTATGTGAAGTAATCAGTGCCAGCAATAAATCTTTGTAACGACCAGGCGCGACTGCTACAACCAGAGCCGGGCGTAGTTTTCCAGCTTGTAGATCGGATTGCGGGAATCGAATGAGAATAATGTCACCCGGTTTCATGGATGATAAATTTCTTGGGCATCAGCCAGCAAGTATTCAACTTCATCATCCTCGCAGAAGAATTGCTCGAGTGAAAAATCTTGCCATTGCTTCGCCGTCCAATCGGCGTAGAGAGGGGTAATGTCTCGTCGAGCCATCACAAAAAAAGTATAGTCGGCGATCTGCTGTACAACATCATCCGGCAGCATTTCTATCTGTTTTTGCAATTGTTCACGGGAAGTAAGGGTCGTCATTGAAATTACCTCCAATCAGGGTGAAGAGCATCCAATCCTGCCCATAGTTTAACACAGCTACGGCCGTTCGTCGCACATGCAGGAATTATACGGCCGTACCCCCCACCCAACCAATCGCGTGCCGTTTTCCGCATCCTCATGCGCCAGATAATGGAGACCAACCCGGACGCACACGCCATCGTTGCCGCCACCCACAAAGAAGTGGTACGGCTGCCCATGCTCTGCCCCCGCTGCCGCCAGCCCGTTGCCACTTTGCCCGCTGCCCTGACGGAACGGCTGGCCCATTATCCCGACCTGGCCGCCGGCGCGCCCACCTTTTACCGGTCAGAAACCCAATTCCGCCATTACCAATTCCGGGGCCAGGTCGCGCTCGGCGTCGCCGCTGAGCGCCGCCTGGGCCAACGTCTCGCTGGTCAGCGCCGCCACCCGTTCATCGCGTCTGGCCGCCATTTCGTGCGTAGAACGCACGGCCGTGCCGCCAAACATCTTCTGGTACTCGGCCAATTCCTTATCGAACTGCTGCCGGTACCAGCGTAGCAGATTATTGCGCTGCGGCCGGACAATGTCCCGGCACTGCACCAGCGCCGCCGCCGTCAGGCGCAGCTTTTGCTCCGCCAATTTTTCGCCGCCATCCCACAACGCTTTCACCGTCTCCTGCCAGTTAACGGTGTGGAAATCAAAAGTGGTGTAATCGCCCCGGTCGCGCAACGGCCGTAGCTCAAACAATAGAAAATCAGCCTCCCGGTAAGGCTGCGCCGTTTCCGGCCGGTCACCGTAAAAGAGGCGGCCTTCCTTCACCCAGAACCGCTGCCGGGCGGCGCTGTCCAGGGTGTGGTCAGGCACATTGAGCAGCAGTTCATGCCGCGCCCGCAGCGCATTGGGGCGCAGACCGCCCCGCCCCACCGGCTGTTCATACACCTGCTGCATGCCCAGGCGCAGTTCCACTTTGTCCATGCCCAGAAAACTTTCCAGACCCTGCACCAGCGGCGCGGCAATGTCCAGGTAACGAGTCACTTTGCTGGCGTCAAACGCTTTAGCCACCGTCTCCAACAGGCTCAACGCCTGCACGGCCCAATTGTTGGCTTCCAGGCGGGAGAGGGCACAAAACAGTTGCAGGTCGTCTCCCTCATAGGGGAACGGGCCGGCCACGCGCACATTGCGGTACTCCACTGCATCCCCTCCGGCGGCCGCGGCCTGATCGCCCAACCGCTGCGGCCCGATGACAAAGGGCATTTCCTGCACCCGGCCGTTGTGGATAAAACCGGCGACAAAGGTACAGAAGGGGCGAAATTCGCGCCAGTATTCACGTTGGTGGCGCAGCATCATCTGTTTCAAGCGAATCTCAAAGTAACTGGCCTGGGGCTGTAAAAATCGTTCTACCCCTTCTTCGCCGCTATCCACCAAATGATCATCATCAATAGTGAAAGCCGCCGGTACACTGCTCTGCTGCCGGATAAGACGGTCAACGTAAGTAAAAAAGCTCATCACAATCCTCCAGTAGTGCCAGGCAAGGGGCAAAACCGTTTTGGTTAACCAGAGTCGAAAAGCCCCTTGCCTGGCACTGCCCTTCAACTCATTTGAAACGCACCCTCAAGCAAATCGCACCCTACTGACCCGGCGGCGGGCTGTGCCCCACCGCCGGTTGACCGCTGCCCCGACGTTCGGCGGGCCACCGCCCGCCTACCAGAAGGGTCAGCCACCCTGGTTATTCGGTTGGCTTTTAAAACCAACCGGGAACAGCGCGTGCACTGCTTTCTGACGCAGGGCGCCCGCCCCACTGCCGGGGCAGGCCACACCGCCAGGCGTCGGGTAACGCCCCGGCGCTAACCGCCGCCGCTCCTAACAACGACTGCGGTATCTTGGCCGGTCTCCATCCAGTGTTCGCGCAGCGGAAGCCGACATTGTTGTTCCTGTTGTCGGGCGTGTTCCTGTTGCGGTTGGCGCAGCGCAGATTGTGACGATGGTTGTTCCATGAGCCGCCCCGCACCTGGCGCGCTGTCCCCACAGCGGGCGTACACAGCGCCCGGTCTGGTTGAAGGTGATCTTTTTCCATCTCCATCAGTAGTGCCAGGCACAGGGCATTTCCGTTCCGAACGGCCAAAGCCGCTGCGCCCTGTGCCGGGCACTGCCTACTTATCCCTTTTGTTTAGCCAGCCAGCCGCCCAACAACCGGCCAATTTCGTCCAGCAGCCTGACGGCATGTTCATACTGGCGCGGCTTGAGCAGTTCCAGGTCCCGGCACAGGCGCACATTCAGCCGAATTTGCTCCAACAGCACGTCTGCCGCCTGCAAATTTTCAGCCACCTCCACCCGCCGCCCGGCGGCCACCAGATGGTCGTAAAAACGAAGTGACTTTTCCTGTAACCGCTGCGCCAGCAAAAAGCGCTGTGATTTGGGGAATTGCAGCGTCAGCGGCAATATCCAGCGCAGCCAATCATAGGTGCGCACAAAGATGGGGGATTCGCGGCGCGGCGGTTCAGCCATAGCCAGCCTCCTGGTGGCGCGCCTCCTGGCGCGCGGGCGGGCGCAGCGGTACGCTGCCCAGGACGGCCTGCCGCAGCCGCCAGGTATCGCCATGCGCGGCATGGGCCACCCAACTTTGCACCGATTGGTTCACTTCTTCAAGCGGAATCTCGCCGGCGGCGTAGCCGTCTGCCAACCGTTCCAGCTTGCGCCGGAAGCGGGGGGCGTTGCCGGCGCGCAGCCGCCGATGGGTGGCAAAGTGGCGGAAGCCCAGAAATTCCACGCCCAACCGGGTGGGAAAAACGACGCTTTTGCGCGGGTGGAGTTCCAGGCGCAAAGCGTCTAGGAAGTGGCCTATCTCGGTGCGCCAGGCGTGGAGTTGCGCCTTGTCATCGTGGAAGAGCAGAAAGTCATCCACGTAGCGAATATAGGCCGGGCATTTGAGTTTGCGCTTGACAAAATGATCCAGTTCATTGAGCAGCACGTTGGCCCAAAATTGGGATGTGAGGTTGCCGATGGGCAGACCCCGCGGCCGCATGATGGCCAGCAAACTGCCCTGCCCACTCTGGAAATCCTGCGGGAACCAGTGGGGGGTGTATTCGCTGTCCAATATACCCGCGCCGCTGGCCACAATGCGCTCCGTCAGGCGCAGGGTGGGTGGGTCGCGTAAGGGGCGGGCCAGAATGTCCAGCAACACGGCGTGGTCTACGCTGGGGAAAAATTGGGCGATGTCGCCCTGGAGGACGTAACGATGGCGACGCACAAATTGAGTGCAGCGATCCATGGCCCGGTGGGCGCCTTTGCCCACCTGGTTGGCGTAGCTGTCATGGATAAATTGCCGTTCGTACAGGGGGCCGGTGATGTTAATGAGGGCGTGGTGGACGACACGGTCACGGAAAGGGGCAGCGCTGATTTTGCGCCGTTTGGGGTCGGTGATGGTGAAGCTGGTGTAACCGCCGGGCTGCCAGCTTTCTATTTGCAGTTCGCGCTCCAGGCGCAGCAGTTCCCGTTCCAGGTTGTATTCAAAGAGGGCCACGCCGGTTTTGCTGCGTTTGCCTTTACGCGCCTTTTCAAAGGCCAGCAGCAGGTTGGCAAAGGAGGCGATTTGGGGGTAGAGATGGCGATAGGTCTTCATTGTTCCGGGGTGGCGCGGTTGGAAACCGGCCACAACACATTCTGTTGTAATGCAATTTGGCAAATCGCGTTACAGAATTTTTAGCGACCCGCTAACGCGGGGGACGTTGGGGGGCAAGCCCCCCAAACCCCCCACAGAAAACAGAAAAAAAGCAGAAAACAGAATGCCAGTAACCAGTATATCAGAAAGCAGTGCTCGCGCAGCGGAAGCCGACATTGATGTCCCTGTAGTCGGGCGTGATCCTGCTGCGGTCGGCGCAGCGCAGATCGTGACGATGGATGACCCATGAGCCGCCCCGCACCACGCGGTTTTTGCGGCCAAAATCTTCATGTTGGGCACGGGAGCCCGGGTAGGCATCATACCAGGCGTCACACCACTCCCAGACGTTACCGGCCATGTCCAGCAGGCCATAAGGGGAAGCGCCAGCCGGATACGCGCCTACGGGTGAAGTAAAAATACCCGGCGTCTTTTTGGCGTCTCGAATTGGTTTCCACCAGGCCCACCATTTCTGAGAATTCTTAAACTCACCGCCATGGTGGCGTTCGGCGCTGTTCACACGCTGCCGGTCCCAATCGTTGCCCCAGGGGTAGAGACGGCCGTCACTTCCCCGCGCCCCTTTTTCCCACTGCTCTTCGCTGGGCAGCGCCTTACCCGCCCAGCGGGCATACGCCTGGGCGCTGTGCCAATCCACCAAGACCACCGGGTGGTGACGGACGGCGTCCGGCGGCTGCCGCCGCTTTTCATCCCAACTATGGGGCTGCGATAATGGATATGTGCCGGTGGGTACGGGGTGATCGGGATTGGCGGCAATGAAACGGGCATATTCGGCGTGGGTGACGGGGGTTACGTCCAGGTAATAGTCGGGCAGCGTCACCCGGCGCTGCGGCGTTTCGGTGAGCAGGTATTCCAGCTTCAGCCAATCCTCCAACTGGCGCGCTTTGGCCTCCGGTGTGCCCATCAGGAAGTCACCGGCGGGCACCAGCGCCATCTCTTTCTGGTCGGGCAGCCAGAGGATACGCGGCGGCAGTTCGTCTACGGCCGTCAACTGCTCCCACGTTTCAATCATGGGCAGGCCACGCGGGTTTAACCGCCAGGGCAGCTTCAGCCGGGGCGGGCGTGGTGGTTCCGGTGGGGGCGGCTCTGGTTCAGGCCTGGCGGGGGCCGCCGCCAGATCAAACAACACCCCATCCGGCGCGTGGGTAAACAACACAGGCGTCCCCCACTCCAACGACCCTTCGCGGTGCAGGAAAATGCTCTTGCGAGCATCGCTGACAGTGGTTTCAATGGGCGACCCATCGGCCAATGCCTCATAAAAGGTGCGGGCAAACTCAATGGCGGCGTCATCGGTGATGGCATATTGCATGGCCAGCACACAGGGAAGGCCGCCGCGCACCAGGGAAGCGGCAGTACTGGAAAAAACGTCAGCGCCGCTCTGTCCCCCCTCACAGGCGTTAAGTAGCACCACCCGCAGCGGATCGTGGTCGCCCAACAAACCGGCCAGATTGCGGGCACTCATGCGCCTGGCCTCTCCTTGCGCGTCGGCAAAGTACAGGTAACCTTCGTCGCGCACAAGATCAAAACCGCCATGCCCGATGAAGTGAAAGATATGCCAGGGGCCGCGGCGCATGGCGCGCTGCAAATCGCGCCAGCCCTGCCCCTGTAACCAGGTCAGTTCCAGCAGCCCTTCAGCCTGTAAATCAGCCACGGCCTGTTTGATGCGCTCTTTTTCCCTGGCCACATCCAGCGGCGGCAGGTTTTGGGGATTGGCCACCATACCCAGCAGACGCAGCGGTGGCGTGAGGCGGAGGGGGCGTAACGGCCGGGGTAATTCCAGATAGCGTAGCAGCGGGGTGCGCTGCGACAGGGCCAGATATTGGTCAAAACGTTGGTCGTAAAGGAATTCCCAGGGGAGCGCGGCCAGGGTGGGATCTTGAATACGCAGTTTAAGACGCAGCCCTTTTTCTTCGCGTTGGCAGCGATCATAGCTGACCTCATAACGCCGACCAATTTCACCGTGCATGAGAAACTCAAACAGGGATTTGCCAAAGGCGAGAACGGCCTGTTCTTCCTGGCTGGGAACGCGGCGACGCTGGCCGCTGGATTTGAGCAGCGCGTTTTCCAGCTTTGCCAGGTGCAGTTCCAATGCCACCGTGTCAAAGGGGAATGGCACGTTTTCCTGGGCTTTGCCGGCCGGCGACTGATGTACCACCACGCGGTAGTCGCGGCCGGGAAGCGCCTCTATGCTGACATCAAAATCTTCGTATTGCACCGGTACCCTCCAGGTTTTATTGCCGTGGGCTGCGCGGCTGGCGGTCACATCTGCCCAGGCCACGACCAGATTATACACCATCTGGCTGGCGTTGAAACTTTCCGGCCGCAGAACACGGATTTGCGGGATTTGCGGATATAAGGTAGTCGAGAGAAGGGAATCCGTGAATCCTGCCAATCCGTTGTGAAACTGTGAGTTGCCGGGGATGAAGATTATGGGCACACTTCATCATCGTTCAAGATAAACCTGTAGAGATTGGTTCAATCTTGGAGATTGAACCAATCTGAAACACGCGGATGCTCGAACTCAAAGATTTCCTACACTTACCCCAACTCGACCCCCTCATGGACGAAGTGGCGGCCAGCCGCAGCGGCCTGATCGTGGTAGCCGGGGCAGACCCGCACCAGCCAGAGGACGTGGCCGGCTTCTCGCCCAGCGGCCGCGCCGCCATCTTCCGCATTCTGCTGCGCCAACTATTGGAGGCCGACCCCACCGCACGGGCCATCGTCATCGCCCAACACAAAGAAGCCGTGCGGCTGCCGCGCCAGCTACGGCCACGGGTGCAGTTTACCCTGGTGCGCGGCGTCTATACCTACGAAGGGGCGATTACGCAGGCGATATTACAACGGCCGTCCCTGCTCGTCATAGATCAATTGAATGTGGACACGGCCGTGCCCGCCCTGGCCGCTGCCCAACAGGGCTTGTGCGTGTTGGCCCCTCTGGATACCATCTTTCGCGGCGCAGAGGTGGCTCGCGTCCTGCTGGATTGGGGCGCGACGCAGGCGCAGTTAGCCGCGCTGCGCTGGGTGTTGGCCGTGCAGCGGCTGCCCATGCTCTGCCCCCACTGCCGCCAGGCCGTTGCCAGCCTGCCCGCCGCCCTCACCGACCGGCTGGCCCATTACCCTGACCTGGCGGCGCAGCTACCGACTTTTTACCGGGCGGCGGGTTGTGAACAGTGTCAGGGACACGGCCGTCACCAAACCGAAATCACCGCCTTTGACATTTTCCGCGCCCCTGAACAGGTCGAGACGTTGTTTACCCAGACCAGCCTGTTATCGCTGGAGGAGTATGTGCTGCGGCTGGCGACGGCCGGCCATCTTTGCCTGGATGACGCCCTCAGCCTGGAATCTGACCAACTGCGCCGCACCTACAACCTGCTCACTGCCAGCGAACACGCCCTGCGCCAGAGCAACCAGACGCTCCAGGCCAAACTGCTGGAATTGGAAGCCGCCAACCGCGTCTTGCAGCAGCGCACCGAAGCCCTGATCTCGCTGCAAGAAATGGGGCAGGCGCTCATCAGCGCGATGGGGCTGGCCGAACTGGCCCACCACGTCTGCCGCCACACCTACGGCCTGTGCGACGCCGACCGGGCGGTGTTGTATTACCTGCGCTCGCCGGAAACGGCCGACATCCTGGCCTTCACCGGCTGGGATAAGAGCCACGTCACGCCCCAGGTTTCCACCGCCGATGTGTTTGATGGGAACACGGCCGTGACCCCCTTCCACCACTTTCCCCCCGGCATCGCCCCCCATCCGCCCGCTGCCGGGCAGCTTCCCATCCGCGCCGGGCTGCGGCTGCCCCTCCTCGCCCAGGGCCAACCGGTGGGCGCCATGATCGTGCATACCACCCAACACAACAGCTTTGCTCCCGGCAAGGTGGCCTTGCTGGAAACTTTTGCCAACCAGGCCGCGCTGGCCATTCAACGCGCCGGGTTGATCACCACCCTGCAAGAGCATATCCACCAGTTGGAAGCCGCCCAGGCGGAAATTGTCAAAAAGGAACGGTTGGAACAGGAGCTAGACCTGGCGCGGCAGGTGCAAGAGAGCATGTTGCCGCGCATCTTCCCCCTGACGCCCGGTTACAGCTTTGCCGCCCGCAATCGTCCGGCGCGTCACGTGGGCGGTGACTTCTATGACGTGATTTTACTGGACGCCGATGCGGTAGGGCTGGTCATTGGCGACGTGTCTGACAAAGGCATGCCCTCGGCGCTCTACATGGCGCTGACGCGCAGCCTGATCTTCGCCGAGGCGCGCCGCGAGCGTTCACCCGCCCGCGTCTTGCAAAACGTCCACCGGCTGCTGCTGGCGTTGGGGGAGAGCAATATGTTTGTTACCGTTTTTTACGGGGTGGTGGATATGCCTGCTCGCCGCCTGATGTATGCCCGCGCCGGGCACGATTACCCGCTGCTGCTGCGCCAGGGCGCAGTGCAGCGATTGGGTGGCAACGGCCTCTTTTTGGGATTTCCGGGGGTGGACGATTTGCAATTGTCGGAGGAGGAGATGCGGTTGGAGGTGGCTGACCGGCTGATCCTGTACACGGATGGGTTGACGGATGTGGTGGATGAACACGGCCGTATCTTCAGCCCCGCCCAACTCTTCCCCGTCATTCAGCAGCACGCCCAACTGCCACTTCCCAACTTTTGCCAGGCCATCTTCGCCCACCTGGAAGCGTATCAGGGCCACGCCGAGCAATTTGACGATATGACGTTGCTGGTAGTGGAAGTCACGTAGTCCGTGACCCGTAATCCGTGAATCGTAAGCCGTAAGCCGTAAGCCGTAAGCCGTAAACCGTTATCGGACTACGGCTTACGGCTTACGATCTTTACAGCCCTGCCAGCGTGCCTAACACGCTCATCACAACGCCCAACCCGATCAGGTAAATGAACCAGCCCACCAGCACGGTAACGGCCGCTTTGCTGCCTTCGGTGAGGGCCAACACGTTTTGGGTGGCAAAGTAGAAAGAGGCCACCAGCCAGCAAGCCACCAGAAACTGAATAATGAAACCCAGACCCAAGGGAAGAAAAGAGAAGATATTAAAAGCAGCCGGGGCGTAGGCAAAACCCAGCACCCGCATAACCTGGCTCATCGTGGCCTGGCCCTTGAACACTTTCACGCCAATCAGGTAAACGGCGCCGGCCCACAGAAACCAGGATACCACCGCCCAGACAAGCAGCGAGCCAAACCCCGTGGGAATACTGCTGGCTAATAAACCGCCGCCAATAGCGGAACATATAGCCGCGATAATAACGACAATAAACGCCTGTGTGGTCGCTTTTTCGTCCACTTTCAGGGCGGCGTAGGTGTCTGCGTTCATCGTCAGTGCGCCGATCAATTTTTCTTTCATATCCTGTTCCTCCTGAGTTGATGGGTGATGAGAGATTGGAGTATCTCCAATCTCTCACCTCCTTTATTCTAACGCCGAAGCATAACATCAGCATTGCAATCCAGCAATTCTCAATTTGGCTGGCGGCAGCAGATAAATCTGCACCAACAAAAGGCAAAGTCGGCCTTCGCCGACTGAGCATAGCCGACGAAGGTCGGCTTTGC
>JAHBVI010000131.1 GCA_019637635.1 Anaerolineae bacterium | reverse complement strand
GCTATTGCTCAATACAGCCGGGCACGATAAACAGCAAATAATGGCTTACCGTTTCCCATCCCCCCACTGCGCCAGCAAGGGAAGCAGTTCAGAAAGTTCGGCGATTTCGGCATGGGGGGTAACGCCAGGTGGGGTGGTAAAACGGGAATTGCCTTTATAGTACACGGTGCGCATTCCGGCGGCGCGCCCGCCGACCACATCACTGGCGGGGTCGTCTCCGATGTACACGGCCGTGTCTGCACCCACCCCCAACCCCGCCAACACCTGCTGGAACGGGTCTGCATTGGGCTTCCACATATTCACGTCCGCAGAAAATACCATCTCGTCAAAATACGGTGTCAAGCCAAAACGATCCATATCCGCCTGGTGCAGAGTCCCCGGAAACATGGTGTTCGAAACCAGCCCCACCCGGTACCCGGCCGCCTTCACCTGCGCCACCGTTTCCACAGCCTGCGGCGTCAGTTCCGCCTGCGCCTGGATGGCGGCTCCATAGTGGCTGGCGGCCGCGGCTATATCTGGGGGGGTAACGGCCGTGATCCCCAATTCCGCCAGCGCCATCGTCAACAAATCCACCACCCGCAAATTGGCCTCATGCCGCGTGGCTGCCCGCCACATAGTCGGCAGCAGCGAAAAACCCATCTCACGAAAATCGGCAAAAGGCGGCAGCGCATACCCCCGCTGCTGCCAATACGCATACGCCGTTTGCAAACCCGGCGTCTCCAACGCCGGCCAACTGGCATACGCCCCCGCATACTCAATCAACGTCCCCCCCAGATCAAAAACAACTGCTTTAATCACTGCATCACCTTTGGAATTAGGAATTATGAATTAGGAATTAGGAAGGGATTGGCATTGCATCCTTACTTCCTCATCAACCCGCCAACCCATTACGGCCATACGCAGCCATACCCCTCATACACAGCCCGGTCTGGATTTTGTTCCAGCCGCCACTCCGACCCCTGCTGTCTGACAAGAAGTGGAATTGTTCTTATTCCCTGGCTGTTGATATAGCGCACATTGACACACCACTGTTTCTCACCCGACTCTGTCGCCGGGGTGTTCTCCACATAGACAATACGCCCCCCCGACTCATCAAAACGCTCTGACATCACAAAATCAGCAACCAGTTCCACCCCCCCGACCGGCAACTGCCCCCCACCTTGCTGCTCTTCTGGCTCACATCCGACCAAAAAAGAAAGAGCCAACAGAATCAAAGTTAACAACTTTATTTTATTCATAACCGTTTACCTCATGCAAAATGGTATACCGCATTGTACAAAATTGCCGCCATATTCTGTACCGCAATGGTACCAAAAAGCCACCGTTCTGATCGGCCACGAAAAATTTGCGGATAGTTGGCGCTTATGGTAACTTTTATACTGAGAAGAGGAACTTTCCCTGTATAAACCAAACACTTGTCAAGTAAATACTTCTTCATCGCTCGTTAGAAGAACAACCTGATACCCAATAGACACAGGCCTATGAGTGCAAACGCCGATTTTTTGACCGTACAAAACGTCTCACTTAGATTCGGGGGTAATGCTGCTTTATCAGATGTTAGCTTCGGGGTACGCCAGGGTGAAATTCGGGCCATTATTGGCCCCAATGGCGCCGGCAAAACATCCATGCTCAACTGTGTCAGCGGGTTTTATCGCCCGCAGGAAGGTCAGGTTCTCTTTAAGGGTCAAGATCTGACCAAAACCCCCACCCATAAGATCGCTCCCCTGGGCATTGCCCGCACCTTTCAGAATATCGCCCTCTATACCGGCCTGAGTACCCTGGAAAATTTGATGGCGGCGCGCCATATCCACATGAAACAAAACGGCCTGCAAAGTATGGCTTTTTGGGGGCCGGCGCGCCGTGAAGAGGTGCAGCACCGCGAAGTGGTGGAAGACATCATAGATTTCCTGGAAATTGCCCACATCCGCAAAGCAGTGGTGGGGGCCTTGCCGTATGGTCTGCGCAAGCGGGTGGAGCTAGGGCGGGCGCTGGCGCTGGAGCCGGAACTGCTGCTGCTGGATGAACCCATGGCCGGCATGAACGTGGAAGAAAAAGAGGATATGGCCCGCTTTATCCTGGACATTCACGAACTGCGTAAAGTAACCATTGTGCTGATCGAACACGACATGGGCCTGGTGATGGACATTTCCCACCGGGTGGTGGTACTGGATTTTGGCGTCAAAATTGCCGAGGGTACGCCAGACGAAATCAAACAAGATGAACGGGTGATTCATGCCTATTTAGGCGAGCAGTAGAGATGTTTTGGAAAGAGCCATGAGCGAACAGACTATTTCCCAACCAACCGTTTCGCAACCATCAGTATCGGGGCAAACGCTGCCGCAAATGTTCTTGAAACAGGCGCAAACCTATGGCGCCGGGCGGGTAGCCGTGCGCCAAAAAGAGCTGGGCATCTGGCGCGAATTCTCCTGGCAGGAATCGTATGAACAAGTCAAAACCTTTGCGCTGGGCATGATAACGCTTGGTTTACAGCGAGGCGATCACATTTGCTCCATTGGCGATAATGACCGGGAATATCTGTGGGGCTTTTTAGGGATGCAGGCGGCAGGTGCGGCGATTGTGGGGTTGTATACCGACGCCATTCCCAGCGAAATCGAATATATTGTCAACCACAGCGACGCCACATTTGCCCTGGCGCAAAACCAGGAGCAGGTGGATAAACTGCTAGAGCTAAAAGAAAAAGCGCCCCGGCTGAAAAAGGTTATCTATTGGGACGACCGGGGCATGTGGAATTATGAAGATGACTGGTTGATCTCCTTTGCCGAAGTGCAGGCGTTAGGACGGGAATTAGACCAGAAAGAGCCGGGCCGTTTTGAAACGGAGGTGGCCCTGGGGCAGGGGGAAGACACCGCTTTGATTTGTTATACGTCGGGCACTACCGGTCTGCCCAAAGGGGTGATGCTCAGCCACACCAACTTGTTGTCGGCGGCCACAACCGCTTTTGCCATTGATCCCCGTTATGAAACGGATAATCACGTGAGTTTTATGCCCATGGGCTGGATTGCGGAACCGGCTTTTGGCATTGTGCCCCATTGTTATTCGGGCATGATTATGAATTTCCCGGAAGCGCCGGAAACGGTACGCGAGAATGTGCGCGAGATTGCACCCGAAAATCTGTTTTACAGTGCGCGTTTGTGGGAGAACCTGGTGGGCACGGTGCAGGTGCGGATGAAGGACGCCACCTGGTTTAACCGTAAATTGTATGGCTGGTTTTTGCCGGTGGGCTATCAGATGGCCGATAAGAAACTGAACCGGGAAAAGCCGGGGTTGGGGCTGCAATTGGGGTATAAGTTAGGCGATTGGATGGTTTTTCGCCCGCTGCGGGGGCAGTTGGGGCTGTCCCGGCTGCGCAGCGCCTATACAGCCGGAGCCACGCTTAGTCCGGATCATATTCGCTTTTTTCATGCGATGGGGATCAATTTGAAGCAGATTTATGGCTCTACCGAAGTGACGGGCGGGGCGACGCAGCATCGGGATGGGGACATCAAGTTTGCCAGCGTGGGGGTGCCCAATCCCAGTGTGGAAGTGCGGGTATCGGAGGAGGGGGAACTACAAATATGTGGGCCAACGGTGATGAAGGGGTATTATAAAAACGAAGAGGCGACGACCAGCGATATACTGGTGGATGGGGACGGCCGTCGTTGGTTCAAGACTGGTGACGCCGGTTATATTGACGAGGACGGGCATGTCATCTTCCAGGATCGGGTGAAAAATATGATTCGCCTGGCCAATGGCGAACTGTTTTCCCCGCAATTCATTGAAGGGCGGCTGAAATTCAGCCCCTACATCCGCGACGCCATGACCATTGGCAGCGCTGAGCATGAATTTGTCTCCGCCATGATCATCATTGATTTTGAGAATGTGGGGCATTGGGCCGAAAAGCAGGGCATTGGGTACACCACCTTTGTAGACCTGTCGCAACGGCCGCAGGTGTACAGCCTGATTCAAGAGGCAGTGACTGACGTGAATAAATCGCTGCCGGAAGGGGCGCGTATCCGCCGCTTTGTACTGATGCACAAGGAGTTTGACGCCGACGAAGCGGAGATGACCCGCAGCCGCAAGCTGCGCCGCAATGTGCTGATGGAGCGGTATGAAGAGATTGTGTCGGCCATGTACGACGGCCGTACCGCCGTCAATGTGCGCGCTCCGGTGAAATACCAGGATGGCAGCGAGGGATTTATTGAAACGCAGGTACAGGTTTTTAGTGTTTAGGTGTTTAGGTGTTTAGGTGTTTAGGTGTTTAGGTGTTCAAGTGTCAGGAGTGGGCAACTTGATACCTTTTGTGAGGTGCTATGGATAAACAAACCAAACGGCTTCGGAACTTGTTTGTAATCCTTGGGGTGGCGCTGTTGGTGGTGTGGTTGATACGGCCGTATATCAACTGGATTCTCGTGCCCCAACAGATCATCAATGGCATCCTCAACGGCGGCACATTGGCGCTCATCGCCCTGGGCATCGTCCTCATCTACAAAGCGTCCGAAGTATTCAACTTCGCCGCCGGACAGATGGTCATGATTGGCGCTTACCTGGTCTGGTGGTTTGCCGGCGGCGTCGGCGAAAACGCCGTCATCAGCCTGCCTCTCTGGGCGGCCATCATTGCCGGCATGATCATCGCCGTCCTCATCGGTTTTTTCATCGAGCGATTTGCCTTGCGCCCCATGACCGGCCAACCCCTCCTGGCCATTGTCCTGATGACCCTCGGCCTGGCCCAGATTTTGCAAGGGCTGACCACCGTCATCTTTGGCGTTACCCCCAAGGGCAACTTCCCGGCCCCCTTCTCCCCTAGCGACGTATTCAACATTCCCATTGCCCCTATCAACGATGTCAGCATCGTCTTTCTCAACCGCCTGCAACTGGGACACGCGCGCCTGGCCACCTTCATTGTCGCCCTCCTGGCCGCGGCCATATTCATTGCCTTTTTCAACTACACCCGCACCGGTCTGGCCATGCGCGCCACATCGGAAAATCATGAACTGGCGCAGAGTGTGGGTATCAAAGTCTCGCGGGTGTTTGGCCTGTCCTGGGCCATTGCCGGCATCATTGCCACCTTAGGTGGGGTGCTGCTGGCCACCCTGTCTGGCGTCAGCGTTAGCCTGGCCTTTGTGGCGTTGGCCGCTTTTCCGGCAATCTTATTAGGTGGTCTGGAATCATTCCCCGGCGCGATTGTGGGTGGTTTACTGGTAGGCCTCACCGTCGCCCTGGTACAAACATCCACCATCGTCGAAGTGCGCAACTCTGCCGAAATTGCCCCCTACGTCTTACTCCTCGTCGTCCTCCTCATCAAGCCCGAAGGTTTGTTTGGGCAAAAGAGAATTGAGAGAATTTAGGAGATTTTTATGGCCGTTTTACGACCAGCCGGAGATTTTGACCGCAGTTATGAGCAGGATATGTCGCTGGTGCGGCAGAAGTGGCAATGGGGGGTTCTCATTGCCGGACTGATTGTGCTGTTTACCCTGCCACGTTTGGGCAATACCTATATTGTCACTACCCTCAACCAGATTGCTTATACCGTCGTTGCCCTGCAAGGCCTCAATTTGCTCACCGGCTACACCGGGCAAATTTCTTTGGGACAGGCCGCTTTTATGCTGGTAGGCGGGTATGCCGCCGGGTTGGGGGCCAAAGAGTTAGGGTTGCCCTTTTATTTATCCATTCCCTTTGCCGGGTTAATGGCCGGTTTAGTTGGTCTTATTTTTGGGCTACCCTCCTTGCGAGTGAAAGGCTTTTACCTGGCCATGGCCACATTAGCTGCCCAATTCATCATCCCCTGGCTGACGCGCCAGCCCAAATTTGAGCGTTATCTGGGGGGTACCAACGGATTTGTTGAAGTGCCGGTGATCACCTTTTTGGGGCACCGCTTTGGTGAACTGTCTGATTTTGTCTACATTTCGCTGGTGGTCATGCTCATTACCACCGTACTGACCATCAACGTCACCCGCACGCGGATGGGGCGGGCTTTTGTGTCTGTGCGTGACAATGATCTGGCAGCCGAGTTGTTGGGAGTCAATCTGTTCCATTACAAGCTGCGGGCGTTCTTCCTGGCGGCCTTTTTTGCGGGGATCGCCGGTTCACTGCGAGCATTTAGCCAGCGCGGTATAGGTACCCAGTTTGGCTATGGCCTGGAAGAATCAGTCCTCTTTTTAGGGATGCTGGTTATTGGTGGCCTGGGTACCAATCTTGGCCCGTTTCTGGGGGCCATTTTTATCATTCTGGTCGAAGACCTGGCGTTGTGGATGGGGGCCACCCTGGCCGAAACTTTCCCCGCCCAGGCTGCCCAGTTACTCACTTCGTTCCGGCCGTTATTTTTTGGGCTGGCGTTGGTCTTATTCTTGATTTTTGAACCACGTGGGCTGGCGCACCGGTGGCGGTTGCTTAAGGCGAGCTGGCGGCTACGGCCGTTTGCCCGCTAACATCTGGCTATATGATTTTCCAAACCGCCGACAACTGATGGACTCTTTTCTATCCGAACAAAGGAGGTGATTGACAACAAAAATTCAGGCAACAAAACGATTATATTTTTCAGTCTGGCACATAGCCCATGCCAAAACGCTTTTCTAAAAAGGAAGGAAATGAAATGAAGAGAAAAATCCTATTACTCACCTTAATCATTACCGCTTTGCTGCTGGTAGCTTGTGGTGGCGCTCAGGCAACGCCAACGCCCCCGCCGGCCGCTACCGCCGCAACCACCACGGAAACGACGACGGAAACCACCACGGAAACGACGACGGAAACAACAACCGAAACCACCACCGAACCCATGGAAGAAGGCATGATCGCCGTACTCTTGCCTGACAGCGCATCTTCCGCCCGCTGGGAAGCTGACGACCGCCGCTTCTTCGAGCAAGCCTTTGAGGCCGCCGGCGTGGAATACACCATCGTCAATGCCGAAGGCGACGCCCGCACCCAACAGACCCAGGCCGAGCAAGCCATCACCAATGGCGCGAAAGTGATCCTGCTGGTCAACCTGGACAGCGGCTCCGGCGCGGCCATCATCGCCCAGGCGCGGGAAGCGGGCGTGAAGGTCATTGACTACGACCGCCTGACCATCGAAGGCCCCGGCGCGGACGTGTACGTCAGCTTTGACAACGTCTCCGTTGGTCGCCTGATGGGTGAAACGTTGGAACCGATCATCAACGCCCTGGCAGCCGACCCCAAGCGGGTGGTGCAGCTCAATGGCTCCCCGACGGACAACAACGCCACCCTCTTCCGCGAAGGTTACTTCAGCGTGGCCAGCCCGCACTATGACGCCGGTGACTGGGAATTGGTGGACGACCAGGCCGTGCCCGGTTGGGACAACCAGCAGGCGTTGGTCATCTTTGAACAAATCCTGACGGCGGCCGGTGGGGATGTAGACGCCGTGTTTGCCGCCAATGATGGTCTGGCGAACAGTGTCATCTCCGCCCTCAAGAGCCAGGGGTTAGACCCGCTGCCGGTAAGCGGCCAGGATGCCACCGCCGCCGGTATCCAGAACATCCTCTCCGGCTGGCAGACCATGACGGTCTACAAGCC
The DNA here is from genome assembly GCA_019637635.1 of Anaerolineae bacterium. Lineage (GTDB taxonomy): Bacteria > Chloroflexota > Anaerolineae > Promineifilales > Promineifilaceae > CAADGU01. The sequence continues at coordinate 12,109 of JAHBVI010000131.1, read as the reverse complement.
GATCAAGTTGGAAGCGGATGCCGCCGCCGCGGCCGCCATTGCCCTGCTGCGCGGCCAGGATGTTGCCAGCCTGACCAGCGACACACTCAACAATGGCACCAACGACATTCCCTTCATCAAGTTGACGCCGTTGGCCGTAACTGTTGATAACATAGAATCCACCGTGATTGCCGACGGTTTCCGTACCTGGGAAGAAATCTGTGTGGGCGAGTATGTGGCTTACTGTGAAGCGTTGATATCCGGTGAACCGATGCCCACGACAACGGCCGATGGCTGCGACGTAGACCTGACCGGCGAAACCATTACCTTGCACCAACAGGCCGGCCGAGAAGGCCCACTGGCGGCTATTCTGGGTGAAGCCTTTGCCTATGCCACCGATGATGTTTTGAAAATCATCAACGAAGCTGGCGGCGTATGTGGCGCAGAACTGGCAGTGGTCTTCAACGAAACCAACTACGCGGTGGAACAAGAAGTGGCCGTTTACGAACAAACTCGTGGCGATGCCATTCTCATCTTCACCTACGGCAGTGGCGCAACTGTGGCCCTGGCTCCCCGCCTGAACGAAGACAAAATTTTGTCTATCGCTGCCGGTGTGCATGGCCCATCCATTTATGTGCCGCGTAACGGTTACACCATTGGCGCTGTACCCATTTACTCGGATCAGTTCGCCGGTTTCTTGACCTGGTTAAGCGAAAATTGGGATGAGGTAAAACCGGAATCCGCCGGGGATGACATTGTGGTCGGGGTGATTGGTTGGGCCAATGCCTTTGGCGCGGGCGCTATCACGCCGGAATCACAAGCCGTTGCGGATGAACTGGGCATCACCATTCTGCCATTGGAAGAGCAGGCGGTGGCCCCCGACGCAGACGTTTCCGGGCAGTTGCAAAATCTGCTGCTGAACGGCGCTAATGTCATTTACAACCAGAACCTTTCCTTTAGCGTGGCGCAAGTCATCGGCACGCTGCGGGCGCTGGGTGTATGGGATGATGTGGTCGTTGGTGGCGTCAACTGGACGTATAACGCCGATGTTCTCAACTTCCTGGGCGCCAACGTGGGTCTGGCCGATGGTTATTATGGCGTGGTGCCGCACCTGACCTGGGCGGACACCGATGCGGAGATTGTCCAGACGGCCATGGACGCCTTTGCTGCCGGCGGGTATCCGGAAACGGAACGTACCAATACCTACCTGCTCACGTTTGCCACCATGTTTGCCGTGCGTGACATTATCCAACACGCGATAAATGAGTATGGCTATGAGAACCTGAGTGGAGAAACGCTGCTGCAAGCAGCCAATGACCTGGGTATTGTCAGCGCCGAAGGTCTGTTTGAATATGACCTGCGTGGTGAAAACCGGGCGCCGAACCGGGCCCAAATTCGCCAGTGGCAGTTGCAGCCTGATGGTACCATTAAAGATGTGGCGGTATCTGAACTCTTTGATCTGCCAGACACGCGGCCACCGGCGCCGTAACCAGTAATCGGTAGGGGCGGGCACAAAGCCCGCCCCTACAAATAAACTTATGCTCAAAGTCAACAATATCGAGGTGGTGTATAGTGACGTGATTCTGGTATTGCGTGGTATTTCGTTGGAGGTACCGGCGGGGCAAATTGTTTCACTTTTGGGAGCCAATGGAGCGGGCAAGTCTACAACGCTGAAGGCGGTCTCTGGCTTGCTGCGCACCCAACAGGGAGCGGTGACACGTGGTTCGATTGAGTTTGAGGGGCAGCGGATTGATGGCATGTCACCGGAGGAGATTGTGCGGTTGGGCATTGTGCAGGTGATTGAGGGACGGCCGTTGTTCCGCCACCTCACCGTTGAAGAAAACCTGCTCACGGGGGCCTTGTTCCGCCGGGCGCCTGGCAGCGAACTGAAGAGGGATTTAGACCAGGTATACCACTATTTTCCCCGGCTACAGGAGTTCCGACATCGTACCAGCGGCTACCTATCCGGCGGTGAACAACAGATGATTGTGATTGGCCGGGCGCTGATGGGCAAGCCGCGCCTGATGCTGCTGGATGAGCCTTCCTTAGGGCTGGCGCCGATGCTGGTGCAAAATATCTTTGAAATTATTCGCCAGATTAACCAGGAATCTGGTGTGGCTATCTTGTTGGTGGAGCAAAATGCTAATGTGGCCTTGCATACGGCGGAATATGCGTATGTGATGGAAAACGGCCGTATCGTGATGAATGGCAGCGCCGACCAACTGCAAAACAATGCCGATATTAAAGAGTTTTATTTGGGGCTGACGGCCATTGGTGAGCGTAAATCGTACCGGGACGTGAAACATTATAAGCGGCGTAAGCGATGGTTGGGGTAGCGTTCAAGTGTCAGGTGTTCAAGTGTCAGGTGTTTAAGTGTTCGGGTGTCAGGTGTTTAAGTGTCAGGTGTTTAAGTGTCAGGGGATGAGGTAATTATCAAGTTATCAAATGTGGAGGAGGAGATGGCCTTGATTGAACGTTTTGAAGACATCAAAGCCTGGCAAGAAGCCCGTATTTTGACCAGGCAAGTTTATCAGGTGAGTGGTAAAGGTAAATTCTATCAAGATGCCGGCTTACGCAATCAAATAAGGCGAGCATCTGTGTCGGCAATGTCTAATATTGCCGAAGGGTTTGATTGTGAATCAAAAAAGGAATTTGCCAGATTTTTAGAAATCGCGCGACGCTCTGCCGTAGAAGTGCAATCACTTTTATATGTTGCTCTGGATGTTAACTATATTGATGAAGCAACATTTAAGACTTTTTACGACCAGGCTGCAACTACTAAACGGCTCATTGGCGCTCTGAGACATGCCGTCCTAAAACGCGCCTGACACCTAAACACCTGACACCTAAACACCTGACACCTAAACACCTGACACCTAAACACCTGACACCTAAACACGGAGTAATAGATGAATGAATTAGACCAACGATTGCGAGCATTTGTCGAGTATGCCTATGAAAACGCGACGGCCGTGAAAAACCGCTTTGACCGGGCTGGTATTCGGCCGGCCGATATTCAAGGGGTGGCCGACCTGGTGAAAATTCCTGTTTTTCCCAAAGATGGGTTTATCCAGTTGCAACAGGCAGCGCCCCCATTTGGCGGCATGGTGACGATACCCCGCGAGCAGGTGACGCATATTTTCTTTTCACCCGGCCCTATTTATGAGCCGGCGCCGGAACCAGATGAGCGCAGTTGGGAAATTGTCGTAGAGGCTCTGCGCCTGAGTGGATTCCGGCCTGGCGAGATTGTGCTGAACTGCTTCTCTTACCATCTGGTGCCGGCCGGGTTCTTGTTTGACGGCGCGTTTACCCGGATGGGCTGCACGGTGGTGCCGGGCGGCATTGGCAACAGCGATTTGCAGATCAAGATGGCGCATGACTTACAGGCGACCGGGTATGCCGGAACGCCCAGCTTTTTATTGTCGCTGCTGGAAAAGGCCAAAGAACAAGGCATTAAACTGGCAATTGACCATGCCATCGTCTCGGCCGAGCCACTGCTGCCGCCCATGCGCGCGGCCATTGAAGCGTTTGGCGTGAAAATTGGTAACGCTTACGCTACCGCCGAGTTTGGCATCATGGCCTTGAATACGGGCAGCGGGTTGGCTTTCCAACTATTTGCCGAGCCGCTGGTGGAAGTGGTAGACCCGGACACCGGGCAGCCGGTTGGCCCCGGTGAGGCGGGTGAGATCACCGTTACTAACTTCAACCGAATTTACCCGCTCATTCGCATTGGTACAGGTGATATGGCGGTTAACATGGACCCCAATCCCGGCCACAGCCAGCAAACAGAGCGGGGCATCATCCTGGTGGGGCGTTCCGGGGATGCGGTGAAGGTGCGGGGCATGTTTGTCCACCCCAACCAGCTTGGTTTTGCGGCGCGGCAAATTCCCGGTGTGCTGAAAGTGCAGGGGGTGGTGACGCAGCCGGATAATAAGGACCATTTTGTGATCAGGGCTGAAATAGCGGAAGGGGTGGAGGCTACGGCCGTGACCGCTCCCCTACAAGAGATGATCAAAAACGTCTGCCGGGTACGTGTGGATGCAGTCGAGTGCCTGCCACCGGGGTCGTTGGGGGAGAATGCGCCGGGGATGGTGGACGGCCGTGATTGGGGACGGTAATCCGTAAATCGTAAACCGTAATTCGTAAACCGTAATCCGTAACCGGTAAACCGGCTTCGAGCTTCGAAATACAGAGATATTTATGAGCAAAATCATTATCAGCGCCGCCCTCACCGGTGTCGTCACTACCCGTAAACAGTCGCCCTACATCCCCTACACCCCCGCCGAAATTGGCGAGGAGGCGCGGCGCAGCGCCGAGGCGGGCGCCAGCATCGTCCATATTCACGCCCGCAATGCTGACGGTACGCCGGCCTGGGACGTGGAAACGTTTAGCCAGATTCATCAGGAAGTGCGCCAACGCTGCCCTGATCTGATCATCAACTACTCCACCGGCGCCTTTGGCATCCCTCGTGAACAGCGTATCCACCACATCCGCGCCCTGAAACCGGAGATGGCCGCCCTGAATATGGGTTCCATGAATTACGCCATCTACTCGCGCCAGCACAAACGCTTTTACCACGATTATGTGTTTGCCAACCCTTTTGACGACATCCAATACTTCCTGCAGGCGATGAACGAAGCGGGCACACGCCCGGAAATGGAATGCTTTGACACCGGCCACATCAACAACGCCCAACCGTTGATAGACATGGGGCTGTTACAGCCACCCTATCAATTCAGCCTGGTGATGGGCGTATTGGGCGGCATTCCGGCCACGACGCAAAATCTGGTGCATCAGGTGGGCCAGTTACCGGCCAACGCCCACTGGCAGGTCATTGGCATCAGCCGCCATCAATGGGCGCTGGCAGCCGTAGCCATCACCATGAGTGGTAATGTGCGCGTGGGGCTGGAGGACAACCTCTATTTGCCCAACGGCGAACTGGCAAAGTCCAACGGGGAGTGCGTGGCCCAGGCGGTGGAACTCATTCGCATCGTTGGCGGCGAGCCAGCCACCATCGCTGAGGCGCGGCAGATTTTGCAGATGCCGCGTGTTTCGTAATCCGTTATCCGTTATCCGTTATCCGAAGTCGTGTCGGACTTTGGACTTCAATCTCACGAAAGAAATCTCCCGGTCGCTTGCTCTAAGCTGATGAGATAGAGACCTGACAGGTTTTTGAAACCTGTCAGGTCTGAACGATTCAAAAGGATAAGTGACATGGCACAGTTAGAACAAGCAACACTGGGTGGGGGCTGCTTCTGGTGTTTGGAGGCGGTATTTCAGGACGTGGCCGGGGTAGAGCAAGTGGTATCCGGTTATGCCGGCGGGCACGTGCCCAATCCTTCCTACAAAGCGGTGTGCGCGGGCACAACCGGCCACGCCGAAGTTATCCAGATCACGTATGACCCAGATGTTATTTCCTTTGAAGAGCTGCTGGACATCTTCTGGCACATTCACGACCCTACCACTTTGAACCGGCAGGGCAATGACGTGGGGCCGCAGTATCGCTCCATCATCCTGACCCATAATGCGGCGCAGCAGCAAATGGCGGCCCGGTCATTGGCTGCGACGGATGCTTCCGACCTGTATGCCCACCCCATCGTCACCGAAATTGTGCCGCTGGACATCTTTTACCCGGCCGAGGATTATCACCAGAATTACTTCAACGAGAACCCGTACCAGCCCTACTGCATGATGGTGGTGAACCCCAAAGTGCAAAAGTTCCGCAAATCATTTCAGGCAAAGTTGAAGGCGGGGGTTTAGAAACGTAAGCAGTGCCAGGCACAGGGCAGAACGTTCCGGTCGTATCCAGGCCGCAAGCCCTGTGCCTGGCACTACCCGGCTAATGGAAGAAACAAACCCCGTCGTTTTGCTCACCGGGGATACCTGGCATATTGTGGAACACAGCCGCCGGTCAAAGGTGGCATTGTGTGGGCAGCGTGTTAGTGACGGCCGTGCCCATGCTCGCCTGAAACAGGTAGGGGTGGAGAACATTTGCCGGGATTGCGCAAAGTTATGGCGGGGGGGATTGGAGCAACGATAACAGCCGGCTGCCTCCACAATGAGTAATTGGGTAATTGATCACCCCATCACCCCATCACCTGCTCATCCCCTCACCCCGACGTGCGCAGCAGGGGAATCTCCCCTTTCTGCCAGGAAACGAGCAGCGGGGCGGCGATGAAGATGGAACTGTAGGTACCACTAAGCAGCCCCACGAAAAGGACGGCGATAAAGGGTTTCACCGAATCGCCGCCAAAAAGCAGAATGGCGACCATGACAAACATGGCGTTGAGTTGGGTGATGACCGACCGCTTAAACGTCTCGCTAATGGATTGATTAACCAGCGCTTCAAACTCTTTACCCCGGTTCTGGCGCAGCCCCAGGTTTTCCCGGATGCGGTCAAAAACGACGATGGTATCTTGCAGGGAGAAGCCGACGACGGTGAGCACGGCCGTTAAAAACAGCGCATCTATCTCCCAGCCCAACAACGCCCCCATCAGCGCCGCAAACGCTGTCACCACAAACAGGTCGTGGAACATGGCAATCACCGCACATGCGCCATAGCGGAAAGAATTGGGCACCTGGCGGAAAACAAACATGATATACCCCAAAATGATGGTCGCCGACACCAGGACGGCTACTAACGCCGCCCGTGTCACCTCCCGCCCCACCGACGGGCTGACCGTTGTCACCTGTGACGTGCCCGGAATGAGCGGCGAGAGATCGTTAAGCGCCTCCTCCACTGCCTGCGCCGTCTCCGCCGCTAAAAAGGCGGAACGCACCTGCCAGGCATTTTGTAGCCCCTGCCCACGAATGGAAGTGACCAGGGGATTACTCTGCCCGAATCCGGCAAAAACCTCCCGAATCTGGTCTTCCGTCACCTGCTGCGTAAACTGAATCTCAAAGCGCGTCCCCCCCAGGAAATCTACGCTCAACCGCAAGAAAGAGCCGGTGGAGATGTAAGCATAGAGCATAGCCGCCAACCCCAGGCCAATGATGACGCCGGAAAAAATGTAAAAGTAGCGCCGCTTCTGGACAAAGTTATCAAAGTTGATCATCGCCTACGCTCCTATTAACCATTTTTTGTTTTGAAAACGGCGCGCATTCCAGCCAATGATCATATTGACCAGGGTGCGGGTGATGATCACGGCCGTGAACATGCTGATACACACCCCAATCGCCAACGTGATGGCAAAACCCTGCACCGCGCTGGCCCCAAAACTGCGGCCAAACACCCACAAAATCAGGCAAATCACCAGCGTGGCAATGTTCGAGTCACGAATGGATGTCCAGGCCCGGCTAAAGCCAGTATGAATGGCGTCATCCAGGCGGCTGCCGCCGCGCAGTTCCTCCTTGATGCGCTCAAAGATCAGCACATTGGCGTCCACCGCCATGCCCGTGGAGAGCAAAAAGCCGGTGATGGCCGGCAGTGTCAACGTCACCGGCAGCGTTTGAAAAACCAGAAAATTGAGCAGCATATAAATGATGAGGGCGATGTCTGCCAGCAAACCGGGCAGCCGGTAATAAGCCATCATAAAGATCAAGACAATAGCTACCCCCACCGCCCCGGCGCGAATGCTGGCGTCAATGGACTGTTGGCCCAGGGTGGCCCCTACTTGCCGTGTGCTTTCAATGCGCAGCGGTACGGGCAGGCTGCCAAAACGCAGTTGCAGCGCCAGCCGCGTCGCCTCCTCCGGCGTAAATTGCCCGGTGATGGAACCCTGCCCGCCGGTAATGGCGCTCTCAATGCGCGGGCTGGAGATGACCTGTTTGTCCAGCACAATGGTCAAAAACCGGCCCACGTTTTCGCGGGTGTAGTTGGCGAATAAGTCACGGGCTTCGCCCTTCAAGGTAAAGGCCACATAATACTGGTTAAAACCGCCCAACTCGGTGCGCGCCTCTTGCAAGTCCGCCCCGGTAAGCACGGTTCGGAAAGTGGGCGCTTCGAAGCCATCATCCAGTTCGCAGCGCGATGGCCCCTCGTTCAGCGAGGTGCGCACGCACAACCCCTCCGGCAGTGACTGCGCCCCGGTATCTATGAACTCCAGCAGCGCCGTCTCTTGAATGAGCGAATAGGCTTCTTCGGGGTTGTCAATGCCGGGCAGTTCCACCAGAATGCGCCGTTCCCCTTCTAGCTGCACCAGCGGCTCGGCCACGCCCAGGGCATTCACGCGCTGGTCAATGATTTGCCGGGCCGTGTCCATTTGCTGCGGGTCTAGTTGGTGGTCGGGCAGCACGTCGGCCTCCAACAACACTTGCAATCCACCCTGTAAATCCAACCCTTGCCGGATGGGGTAGTCTGGGTTTTGAATGACCCATAGGGCTACGGCCGTTAACCCAATAATCACTGCCAGCCATAACCAGTCTTGCCATTTCTTCATAAGCTGTCCTTTGGGGTAAATGGGTGATTGAGACAAAATTACCCAATTACCCAATTACTTCTCTTCCCGCCCGGCAATCACCACCACATATTCCCCTCTTGGCTCTTCTTGGGCAAAGTGGGCGATGTGGTCGGAGAGCCGGCCGCGATGAATGGTTTCAAATAGTTTGGTCAGTTCGTTGCACACGGCCGTTTGCCGATCCCCATACACGTCTAGCGCATCCTGCAAAAAGGCGCGCAGCCGGTGGGGACTTTCGTAAAAGACCAGAGTGTGCGGCGAGTTAACGTCTACTGCCAGGAAATTTTTGCGCTTACCCGGCTTACGCGGCGGGAAACCGCGAAAGGTAAAGGAGTGCGCGGGTAAACCGGAGAGAACAACGGCGGTGGTCACGGCCGTCGCCCCCGGAATCACCGTCACTTTTATACCAGCTTCCACCGCCCGGCGCACAATGGAAAAACCGGGGTCGGAAATGCCCGGTGTGCCCGCCTCTGAGACCACCGCCACCGATTTGCCTTCTGCCAGTAGTTCCATAATTTTGCGGCCGGCCTGCTCCTCATTGTGTTCGTGGAAGGCAATTTGTGGTTTGTGGATATCGTAACGGTTTAGCAGAACGGCCGTCTTGCGTGTATCCTCGGCGGCAATGACATCCACCGCCCGCAGCGTCTCCAACGCCCGCAGCGTCACATCCGCCAGATTACCAATGGGGGTTGCTACCAGATACAGCATCTTAAACAGACCTGATTATCCTTCAAAGTTACGTAGAATATCCTCGGGTAACGGATCATCAAAATCGTCAGGCGTCTCAAATTCGCCCGTGCATAATCCATACGGCCGTAACTCTTCCTGAAAATTCTCCAATTCGTACACCAGTAAAGATGCCGCCACCAGCGCGGCCGTTTCCGCCCTTAAAATGCGTTTACCCAATGTCACCGGCCGGACGTGATGCTGTGTTGCCAGTGCAATTTCTTCGGGCGCAAAACCACCTTCCGGGCCGATGAAGAGGGCCGCAGAGGCGGGGATTGTACCGGAGAGAGCGCTTTTCAGGCCAACGGCCGTCGCATTCTCCCACGGTATCAGCGCCATTTCTGCCCCGTGCTGCGCCAGCGCGTCGGCCAGCTTCAGGGGCGCCGCCAGCGCCGGGATGCGCCCGCGTCGGCATTGTTCAGCCGCTTCGGTGAGGATTTTCTGCCAGCGTTCTTGTTTGCCCGGTTTGATCTCCGCATCCTGCGCCAGGGTGCGCTGGGTGATCACCGGCACAAAACGGCTGACGCCCACCTCTGTCCCCTTTTGCAGCACCCACTCAAACTTTTCCCGTTTCAGCAAGGCCATGTACAGGGTGAGGTGAATGGATGGTTCACCAACGGCCGTGCGCCTGTCCACCACTTCACCGATCACCTGGTCACGGGTTACGGCCGTGAGCCGTACCTCATATTCCCAGCCCGTGTTATCCAGCACCACCAGCCGCTCCCCTGGCCGCAGCCGCAACACTTGCGCCACCTGCCGCGCCTGCTCGCCGGTCAGGATGGCCTGCCGGTCAGTGAGGTTTTGGGGTGGGATGAAGAAGTGATGCATACACTGGCGTGAGATGGGGGATTGGGGGTTGGGGATTGGAGATTGAACTTTCGCCAATCTCTAATCTCTAATCTCTAATCTCTTATCTCTTATCAATCACAAATACCAACTCCCCGTCAAACAACAATTCCGTCACCGGCCAATCGTGCCCTTGGATGAGTTGAAACATGAACTCGCGGTAGCGGTTGGTCAGGTTACGGCCGCCGTGGGTGCTGATGGTGGGGTAGCTGATAACCAGGAAGTTGGCGCGGAGGGCTTCCAGCAACGGCCGTCCCCGCCCGCCATAATTCCGTTCAAAACGGGGCATCTCCTTCAAAAACAGGGCCACATCTGCCGCCTCCTGCGGAAAATCCATGGCCACATCCTGCACTTTCGCCAATTCTGGCAAACCCTCTAACCGAAAATAATGATTGATAAAAGCAATGCGCGGCTCGTGAATATCATACGCATAAAACTTCAAGTCTGGCACCGCCCCCCACTCACTGCTCACTGCTAACTGCCCGCGGACGCTGCGTCCGTCGCTAACTGCTTCCAGACCCATCCACCGCAGCGCCAGCGGATTCAGGCCACAGGCAATGTCCAGGATGGATTGGGGCCGGCCGGTGATGGCAAAAATGCGTTCGTAAAATTCGGCCAGGATGGGCAGGCGTTCTCGCGTGGAGAGGTGGGCGTGCAGGCAGTCATGGCAGATGGCTTCAATGGCGGCATTGTCATGGGCGGCGAAGGCCGCGTCCAGGCGGGCGGCTGCGGCCGGATAATCGGGGTCGCCCAGGTAGGGGGCCATGATGCTGTGCAGCCGGGCGCGCACCGCTTTGATGGCCGGTTTGCTCTTCTTATGCTGGCGCACGGCTTCGGCGGCTAATTCCCGGATGGTAGCTTCGCTGGTATCGCCGTATTTGGTGGATTGTTTCACGGCCGTGACCACCGCCTCCACTTCAGCTTCATTACTCATACCGGGAATATACCTCTAATCGGAAAATCAACCATCCAACGGGCTGCGCACACCTAGCGGTCCTTTATGCGGAACATGGGTATAAATCATGGTTGTCTTCACATCCTTGTGTCCCAACAACTCCTGCACGGTGCGAATATCATACCCGGCTTCCAATAAGTGAGTGGCAAAACTATGCCGGAATACGTGGGGGTTGATCCTTTTAGCGATGCCCGCTTTAGTAGCGGCCATTTTTACGGCGCGTTGTACGGTGCTTTCATGCAAGTGAAAACGATAGAGCGTATCGTGATCAGCGCGTGGGTTTCTAGAAAATTTTTTGGATGGAAAAACAAACTGCCAGACCCATTCCTGTTCAGCGTTGACGTATTTGCGGTCGAGGGCGTCCGGAAGGGGAGCACGGCCGTATCCCTTTTGTAAGTCAGTATGGTGCTGTTGCTGCACGGCTGCCAGATGCCTGTGTAAATCAGGCACAATCCGATCTAGCAATGTTGTTGTGCGGTCCTTTTGCCCTTTGCCGTCACGCACGACAATCAAATGTTGCCCAAAATCAATATCCTGCACACGCAATCCCAAACATTCATTCAGGCGCAGGCCTGCCCCGTAAAAGATTTGCACGATCAGCAAAACTTCACCCGATAAGTGTGCCAGTACGGCCTGTACTTCTTCTCTGGTGAGAACAATCGGCAAACGTTCTGGTTTTTTAGCCCAGGTAACGTCTACCCAGGTAAGCGGTTTTTGCAGGACTTCATTGTAGAGAAACAACAGGGCGCTCAGTGCCTGATTTTGGGTTGAGGCAGCCACATGTTGCTCCACCGCCAGATAGGCCAGAAAAGCCTCAACTTCTTCCTTGCCCATTTCTGCGGGATGCCGTTTGTCGTGGTACAAAATGAACCGCTTTGCCCAATGTACATAGGATTTCTCCGTCTCATAGGAATAATGCTTTAAGCGCAGCGCCTGCCGTACCTGATCGAGCAGTTTTGGTTTTTCTGTCATCTTCTTTTCCCCTTGTGGAGTTGCCGATTACCTTTTATACTGTGAAACATCAAAGCAAACTGTCACCAGTAAAAAAGAAGTTTATCATGCACTTTTGCCGGATAAACCCCCCATTTTTCATGTTATGCCGCAGGTTCTGCCGGGTATGTACCCAGATTTGGGAGTTTACCCCGCAAAACACGCGGGATAAGACGAATTTCGGGGGTTTATCCCGCATTCGTGCAGTAGAATAAGT
>JAHBVI010000130.1 GCA_019637635.1 Anaerolineae bacterium | reverse complement strand
CTATCGTACTTTCACAGGCCCTTCGTCTGAGCAAGCCGATTTTCAGACGGCTTTCGCCTTACGAGCACATGGTGTATTTGATATTGAGCATATTCCCCAACCCGCCGATGTCAATCGAGTACCTTTGGAAACTTACTTTCCACCTATGGTGGTGCTGCGTTATGATGAAGAAGGTCAGCCGGTTGAACCGAGACCGTTACGTCCTACTGCTAATCCTGCCGGTTATATTCAAAGCCCACCCCTGGTACTGACTACTCTTGAAGCTGCTCGCGCTATCCGCGGTGAGGATGCCATCAGCGCTATTCGGGTGCGGGTGAGGGGGATTGAAGAATTGACACCGGCCGCCCAACGCAAAATTGAAACGATTGCTGGTGAAATAGCGCGGCAAACAGGGCTGGATGTAGACATTATGGTGGGTTCTTCGCCCGCTCGTGTGCTGGTGCATGTGCCCGGTGTGGGCTACGTGGAGGAGCAGTGGATTCAGAAAAATATCACCGCCGCCTACCGCGAGCGGGTGCAAACCGGCCACCTGCTGCTATTAGGTACCTTGCTGAGCATTGGCGGGTTATTTGTGCTCGATCTGGCCTGGGCCGAGGTAGTAGCTCGCCGCCGCACTATTGCCCTACAAAAGGCGTTGGGCTGGCGCTCGGCCACCGTTTTCCGGCAGGTGTTGGGCCAGATTTTGCTGGCTGGTGTGGTGGCCACATTCCTGGGCGCTCTGGTTGCTGTCGGTATTTCCCGGTTGGCCGGTTGGCCGGTGCCTTCTTTCAGCCTGTTGCTGGGGGTGCCGCTGCTGGTTGTGGGGCTGTGTCTGGCAGGTGGAGCCTATCCGGCCTGGTTGGCCGCGCACATCCCGCCCATCGTCGGCTTGCAGCAGGGCAACCTGCGCACTGCTGCCACCAAAAGAGCGCCCTTGCCCACCCGCAGCCTGTGGCGTTTTGCCTGGCGTGGCCTGGCCCGCCGCTGGAGCCGCTCGGCGTTGGGCGCGCTCACGGCTGCCCTGTCGGCGGCTTTGTTGGTGCTGATGCTGGCCGTCACCATAGACCGGCAGGGGGCCATGAGCGGTACCTTGTTGGGCGAGTTTATCCTGGTGCAGATTGAAGGTTTTCATTACGCCATCGTAGGTATTGGTTTTGGTTTGGCCGCCCTCTCGCTGGCCAACAGCCTGCTGGCCGGGGTATTGGAACGGCGGCGAGAGATTGGCGTGCTCAAAGCGGTTGGCTGGCAAACGGGGGCGGTGACGCGGCTGTTCCTGGCAGAAGGGGTCTGGCTGGGTCTATTGGGTGGGCTGGTGGGGGCCGTAGTGGGCCTGGCTACTTTTATTGCCTTGTATGAATCGGCTTCCACCAGCCTAGTACACATCGGCAAAAATCATTTTCACAATTAAGCCTGTAAAGGACGACCAGCATAAGTCCATTTGAAGGGTTTAGCCATTGTCTTATTGAAGTAATCGATGAACGCCAGGATGCGTTCACGCAGTTCGTTAACAGATGAAAAATCACCCTGCTTGAGTAAACGGCGTACCAAAATGGAAAACCAAATCTCGATTTGATTTAACCAAGAGGTATGTTTTGGGGTGTAGACAAAACGAATCCGGTGCGATTCATCTTGCAAGAAGGCCGCACGGGTACGCATGGACTGCAAGATGCCTTCCTTTCCTTTGATGCCTAAATCTGCCTCAAACCCACACGCCTGAGCCACAAAGCGAACCAGGGATTCGGAACGATGGGTATTGAGTTGGTCGACAATGAAAATCCAGCTGCCTTGCGGGTCTTGGGCTACAGTCTGCTCAATATGGGCGACGAAATCTGCTTCGGTGCGCGTGTCAGCGATGGAAGGAGTCAGGCACTGCCCGGTAGCCACTTCCAGATTGGCAATCAGCGCCTGAGTGCCGTGCCGAATGTACTCATACTCAATCAGAGACGGTTTGCCGGGTATCATCGGTTTTGTGGGATGTGTGCGTTCCAGAGCCTGTATCCCTGTTTTCTCGTCGCAACTATACACATGAATGCCTTGTTCATGAAGCGCTGCTGCTTGCTCGTACAATGCGCATACCGTTTTCACCTCTTGGTCGAACTGCTCAGGGTTCTCATGACGCTCGTGGTTAAGCCAATAGCGGCTTCGATGCGGTTTCAAATCCGCCTCGTTTTAAAAAACGCCCCACCTGTCGCGGTGAGATGCTGACCACAATCTGCCGTTTGATGACCTCATCGGCCAGTTCCCGTGGTGTCCAGACTGTTATGGGTCGCCCTGAGGCCATCGGCTCTTCACAAGCCACGGCAATAATCTGGCAGATTTGCTCGGCACTAAACGTGGCCGGCGTCCCTGGGCGTGGTTGGTCACGCAAAACAGCCAGCAGGTGGGCTTCCAACGCCTTATCATCAGCCCCAGCCTCCTCTTCTTGTAGCGCCGCAGTGGCTGCCGCCCAGCGCCCACGCCATGTCCGCACTGTTGGCAATGACACCCCTAATTCAGCGGCAATATGCGTATTGCGGGCAGCGCTGGCTGCTTGGAGAACCAGCCTGGCGCGGACTACCAGATAGTGCGGACTATTGGCCCGTCGAATGATTTTGGCTAATATTTGCTCTTGTCGAGCGGACACTTGTAGTTGTTCGGGTTTTGCACCCCTTGGTATTCGTCGTTTCATCTTGTCATAATAAACGAAAAGTCGTTTTTGCCAAGCTGTACTAGTCTGGATTGGGCTGGTGGGGGTATTGACGCCAACAGTGGTGGCGGCGTTGGCGGCCCTGTACCCGGCGCGGGTGGCGGCGCGGGTGCCGCCGGCGGAGGCGGTGCGCTATGAGTAGGGTTTTACCAGGCAGTGCCAGGCAAGGGGTAGAACCGTTTCGGTTGATCGGATCCGGACAGCCCCTTGCCTGGCACTACTCGTCACCATGAATCCTCTCTATTTTTTGTTGAGTTGTTTGTTCGGTGTTGGCCTGTTGGTCGTGCTGGCGCGGCTGTTGTTGTTTGTTGTCGAAGTGCAGGGGCAGAGCATGACGCCCACACTGCTGCACGGCGACCGGGTGCTGGCGCTACGTTTCTGGCCGGGGCGTTGGCTGCGGCACAGGCAGATTGTGGTGACGCACTATCCGGATACCCACCAGCAGCACCGGCCTGATACCCTCAGCCAGCAAAAGTACATCAAACGCATTACCGGCCTGCCCGGTGATACCATGACGGTGGAGATGCCGCCTCTTCCCCCTTCCCAAAAGGCTGCGGCCGTTCGTTGGCCGCAGCCGCGTACATGGCGCGTGCCGCCAGGACATTATTTTGTGCAGGGGGATTCCTGGGGGTTGGATTCCCGCCTTCTGGGGCCACTGCCGTTTGGCGCGTTGTGTGGCGTGGTGATCATGAAATTGAAGCGCCGGGGGGAACAGATCAGCCAGCCTACCCCTTTAGAAATTCCCTCACCCGCTGAACCAGAGAACCCATAATGCGGCAATGGTGGCAACAAATTCCCCGGTTTACGGCCGTTGTGTTCCACATGGCGCGGCTGGCCTGGCAGGCGCAGCCGTTTATTTGCCTGGCCCTGGTTCTGCTCACCGTTGTCCAGGGCATTTTGCCCCTGGCCACCGCCTGGTTGACCAAGCGGAGTATGACATTTACCGCCAGTTTGCGGAACTGGTACACGGCCGTACCAGCCTGCTTATCTCCCACCGCTTCAGCACGGTGCGCATGGCCGACGCGATCGCGGTTTTGGAAGACGGGCGGATAACGGAGTACGGCCGTCACAATGAGTTGCTGCAACACAACGGCCGTTACGCCCGGCTCTACCAGATGCAGGCCGAACGGTATCTTTAGGGCTATTGGTGACAAGTTAAGGTTTCCCAGCCAACGTCAAGGGACCCTGCCTGGCCGGATCGCCTGGTGATGAATCACCAGGCCAGTCACGGCCGCCCCATCAATGGGGCTACACGGCCGTACTAGCCGGATTGATCCGGCGGCCGTGACTAGCCAGGGCATTGATGCCCTGGCGTTAGTGGCACCAACCCATCTTGACAAACGCGATGATGGCTTAGCTTGTCACAAATACTTGAAGGCACACGTAATTACGCAATTACCCAATTACCCCCTACGGCAACGTCAAAATCTCCGGCCCCTGCGGGGTAATGGCAATGGAGTGTTCAAACTGGGCCGACCATTTGCCGTCGGCCGTGATCACCGTCCAGCCATCATTCAGCAGCAGCCACTCGTGTGTCCCCTCGTTGATCATCGGCTCAATCGTAAACGTCATGCCGGGGCGCAGGCGCGGCCCTGGCTGCGGCTGGCGCACATGGGAGACAGAGGGGGACTCATGCAGCGAGCGCCCCAGGCCATGCCCGCCCCACTCGCGCACCACACCCACCCCTTGTTTGTCCGCATAATCGTGAATGGCACGGCCGATGTCGTTCAGGAAGCGCCCGGGCTGGGCCGCCTCGATCCCCCGCCGCAAACATTCCTGAGTAATGTCCAGCAGCCGCTGCGCCCTGGCGGATATTTTGCCCACCGGGAAAGTGTAACAGGCATCGCCGCAAAAGCCCTTATAGCGCAGGCCAATATCAATGGCCACGATGTCGCCCTCTTTGAGAAAGCGGTCGTTGGGCAGGCCATGGCAGATTTCATTATTGACGGAGGCGCAAATGACGCCGGGAAAAGGCGGATGGTTGTTGGCGCTGCCTTTGTAACCTTTGTAGAGCGGTTCCGCACCCTGGTCGGCAATATATTTCTCGACCATCTGATCCAGCGCGCGCAGATTCGCGCCGGGTTTGATATTTTCACCCAACAGTTGGAAACATTCCGCTACCATCCGGCCAGAAATACGCATTCTGGCAATCGCTTTGTCGTTCTTTAATTTCATATGCTATTTGGCTGAGATTGGAGATTGGAGATTAGAGATGGGGTGAATCTCCAATCTCCAATCTCTGATCTCCCTGTTTTATTTTCAAGCCGGGGAGTATATCACAATACCCGTTTGCCGCCCTTTACCGGCCTCGTTAAAATCATCTTGTTTGTAGTAGGCACTTTAGTGCCGTTAGTGGGCGATAAATCGCCTACTACGAACGACCAGGAGGAAAAGCGTATGACTCATATCGGCCTGTTGTTACCGCGACACGCAACCTATCGCCCGGAGCATATGGCGGTGGTATTTGAACAGGAGCGGCTGACCTTCCGGCAGTTCAACGGCCGTGTCAACCAACTGGCCCACACCCTGCACCAACTCGGCGTACAGAAGGGAGACAAAGTGGCCACCATCCTGCCCAACTGCCTGGAACAGTTGACCATGTATTGGGCCGTGGCCAAAACGGGCGCTGTCGTTGTGCCCCTCAGCCCCATGCTGCGGGGGACGGGCCTCAGCCGCCTGCTAAATGATTCGGACAGCTTACTCATCCTCACTGACACGGAGTTTATGCCCCACCTGGAAAAGGTGCGCGGCGATTTGCCCCTGGTGCGCCACTTTTTGCTGGCAGACGGTCGTGCCCCCGGCTACCACACTTATCACGACCTGGTAAACGCCGCCCCGGAAAGCGAACCGCCCTACGTGGAAATCAGCGGTGACGACCCCTACAACATTATCTACAGCAGCGGCACAACGGGTTTGCCCAAGGGGATTGTGCATACCCATGCCATCCGCGCCTGGTACGGCACCACCTTCGCCGCCGCCTACCGCATGAACCCGGAAAGCGTGATGGCTCATGCCGGTTCCGTCGTCTTCAACGGCGCATTTCTCACCCTCATGCCCGCCATGTTCCTGGGCGCGCCCTTCATCCTGATGAAGCAGTTTGATCCCGTAGCCCTCATCGAACTCATCGCCCGCGAACGGGTGACGCACATCAAGATGGTGCCCTCGCAAATCATCGCCCTGCTGCACGCACCCAATTTCAGCCCGGATAAACTGGCCTCGCTGGAAATGCTCGGCTCGGTGGGCGCGCCGCTGCACCTGGAACACAAACAGGAGTTGGCGCGGCTGCTGCCCGGCCGTTTTTATGAGCTATATGGCCTGACCGAAGGTTTTATGACCATTCTGGATAAGCTGGATTTTGCCGCCAAACCAAACTCGGTGGGCACGCCACCGCCTTTCATGGAGATGCGCATTGAGCGCCCCGATGGGTCATTGTGTGACCCATATGAGGTAGGCGAGATTGTGGGGCGCGGCCCGATGACCATGCCGGGCTATTACAAACGCCCAGACCTGACGGCATTGGCGATACACAATGGCTGGCTGCACTCCGGCGACCTGGGTTATCTGGATGAGGACGGCTTCCTGTACCTGGTTGATCGGCACAAGGATATGATTATTTCCGGTGGGGTGAATGTGTATCCGCGTGATATTGAGGAGATTGTGGTGCAGCACACGGCCGTGCGCGAAGCGGCCGTCTTTGGTGTGCCCGATGACCATTGGGGGGAAACGCCGATGGCCGCCGTCATCCTTAACGAACCGGGCAGCATCAGCGAAGCCGAGCTGCTGGCCTGGGTGAACGAGCGCGTCGAAGCCCGCTTCCAGAAGCTCAGCGGCGTGGTGTTTATGACCGACTTCCCGCGCTCGACGGCGGGCAAGACGCTCAAGCGCGTCATGCGAGAGCCGTACTGGGCGGAACAGGAGACAAAGATTTGAGGTGTCTTCAGGTATCAAGTGTCAGGTGTCAAGTGTCAGGTTTTATTGACACCTGACACCTGACACTTAACACTTAAAGACTTGACACCAATTCCGGAGGGAACATGAATATATTTGTGCAGACAAATGGCATCCAACTCCATGTGCTGGAAAAGCCGGGCATTGAGCCAACTATCCTGTTGGTGCATGGCCTGACGGCGAATGCTGCCTGCTTTGGCGCGCTGATGGCCGCCTTGCCTTACCGGGTGCTGGCCGTGGATTTGCGCGGGCGCGGCCAGAGCGATGCGCCTGTTTCCGGCTACAGTATGAATGACCACATGGCCGATCTCATCGGGCTGCTGAATGCACTGGAATTGGAGCAGGTGATATTGGGCGGGCACTCGTTCGGCGGGCTGCTGACGGTGTACACGGCCGTACACCACCCCCGGCGCGTCCGCCAATGTATCATCATAGACGCCGGCCTGATGCACCCGCAGGTACGGGATCTGATCGCCCCCTCGCTGGTCCGGCTGGGCCAGACCTACCCGTCCTGGGAGGTGTACCGCGAGTTGGTCAAAACGGCCGTATACTGGCAAGGACAGTGGGATGACGACATCGAAGCCTATTACTACGCCGATGTGCGCCACCAGGCCGATGGTACAGTTACGCCCATCCCCACCCCGGCGGCCATTGCCGAAGCCGCGGGTAAAGGATTGGGGCTGAACTGGCTGGAATTGATGGCCCGGCTATCTCAACCGTCCCTCTTGCTCAATGGCCCGGTAGGTTACGGCACACCCGGCACACCGGCCGTTGTGCCCGCCGACCTGGCCGAACAAACCGCCGCCATCATCCCCCACTGCCGTCTGGTCTCCATTCCCGGCAACCACATGACCATGTTATTCGGCGAAAACGCGCGGCTGATGGCACAGGCGATTATAGAATTTGTAGGAGATTAGAGATCGGAGATTGGGAGATTGGAAACCCCCAATCCCCAATCTCCAATCTCCAATCTCAGGAGGTTCTTCATGGCAGGTGTGATTGCAGCCGGGGGGCCGTTAACGGCGGCGGCGGGGGCGGCGATGTTGCAGCAAGGCGGCAATGCCGTGGATGCGGCCGTGGCCGCCGCTTTTGTCTCCTTTATTGCCGAAATTGGCGTGGTGCATTGGGGCGGCAGTGGCATTGCCCATCTCTACGACCCACAGCAGCAGCGTTCCGTTGTATACGACTTTTTCAGCAATACCCCCGGTCTGGGCGCAAATCAGCCGGCCGAACTGGACTTTGCCAGAGTGGTGGTGGATTTTGGCGCGGCCACTCAGGATTTTTACCTGGGGCGGGCGGCTGTGGCCGTGCCCGGTAACATCTTTGGGTTGTGCCAACTGGCAGTTGGCTACGGCCGTCTCCCCCTGCCCACTCTCCTCGAACCGGCTCTGCAACTGGCCCGCGATGGCGTCATCATGGAGCCGTTCCAGGCCAACACCTGCGACCTGCTCTCGCCGCTTTACACCCACACGGCCGAACTGCGCGCTATTTTTGCGCCGCACGGCCGTGTCGTCCAACCCGGTGAACGCCTCTTTATTCCCCATCTGGCGGACACATTAACCGCACTGGCAGAGGAAGGGGAGGGGTTGTTGCGGCACGGCCGTCTGGCCCAAACCCTCGTCGCCGACCAGCAGCAAAATGGCGGCCTGCTCACCGCTGCCGACCTGGAGCGGTATGCGGTACATAAAGTTGATTCCATTCGCATTCCCTACCGCGACTATGAGCTTTTACTGCCGCCGCCCAGTTCCACCGGCGGCGTCCTGACTGCTTTCTCTCTTCAACAGCTTGCCCATTTCGATATGGCTCATTTCCCACACAGTTCCGCCCGCCACCTGCAACTGCTGTATGAAGTGATGGCAGCCACCAACCGGGCACGGCCGTATTGGGAACAGTGGAGCGAGACGCTGCCGGTAGCAGCAGCCATTGCCCGCTTTTTGGATGAAGGTTTTGTGCGGCCGTATGTCACCCAGATTGAGGCGGCGCTGCGTCACGGCCGTCCCGCGCCGCCTGCCGCCGAACCGGACGGCCCCAACCACACCAGCCACCTCAGCGTCATAGACGCCGATGGCCTGGCCGTTGGCCTGACCACCACCGCCGGGGAATCGGCCGGGTACGTCGTGCCCGGTACCGGCTTTATCCCCAACAACATGATGGGCGAGGAAGATTTGCACCCACAAGGCTTCCACAGCCGGCCGCCCGGTGTACGCCTGCCCACCATGATGGCCCCGGCCATTGTCCTGCAAGGCGGCATGACGCGGCTGGTGACGGGCAGCGGCGGCAGCATCCGCATCCGCAGCGCCATCCTGCAAACGCTCAGCAACGTCCTGGATTACGGCCTGCCCCTGGCCGAGGCCGTCAATCGAGCGCGGGTACATCTGGAAAATGGGGTATTACAATGCGAGGCGGGGTATGATGCAACGGCCGTGACCACACTGGAAAAGATGGGCTATCCTGTGAATCGCTGGCCCCACCGCAGCATCTATTTTGGCGGGGCACATTCGGTGGCGCGGGCGGCGGACGGCCGTTTGGAAGCGGCTGGCGACAACCGGCGCGGCGGCGCGGTCGCCCGCGTTTAGTAGTGCCAGGCAAGGGGCTGTTCGTTTTTAGTTACCTAAATTTGGCGCAAATTAGCGACAGTTCCATCACGAGCCAGAAAAGAAGCAAAGGCACTGACGAAAGAAGCAGCTAATTCATGCGCTTGATTGAGTGAAATTTGGACGATATGACCCTCGGCATCGAAAGCCAACAGGCCAGCAATATGAAAGGCATCACGCACCATGCGCAGCATACCGAATTGGCGCAGCCTGGCTTGACAGGAAGCCAGGCCGTTGCGCACCCAACTGGTGACGTTGTAAGCCAATTGCCCCAACAACAGCAGCATTTCCTGGGCATGGAACGACTTTTTGTTGCGTTTGCTGATGCCCAGCCCTTGTTTGGAGCCTTTGATAGCGATTTCCACGCCACCACCGCGCAGGTCATAGGCATAGACAGAGAGCCAAATTGGGTCAATCGGCGGCGAAAAAGAGCGTTTACCTTGTTCATTGAGCCAGCCAAGGTGGTCATCATCCAGATTGAAGACCAGGATAGCCGTTTGCCAATTCCCTTTTTTCGTCTGACAGCGAACAGCCAGTTGGCGTGTGGGGTGGCTATAGGCGAAGGGTTGTTGCACCCAACCGGCTTGCCGCTTGGGGTCTTTGGGATCAGTCTGCCAGGTGACAACAGTTGCGGCCAGTTTCTCGACCCGCTTCCAATGGTTGACCTTGACCAACAGCTTGTAGCCACCTGTGAGCAACTGATTGATGTCGGCATCATTCCCACCACCACCATCAATGCGCAAGACGGTACGTTTGCGCAAGCCAGGGTTGAGGTCGAGAACCGCTGCGGCGGCGGCAACCAATTCCTGCAAGCTGCCATTGAGTTGGGTGCGACCAGCGTAAAGTCGCTCACTGACGATTTCGTCGTACAAAGTGGCATACACTCGCCCCATCTGCCGCCCGCGTTGGTTCTTCTGCTTGGCAAAGTACCCTTTTTCCGACCCCTCCCCCTGCCGCCCGGCGGGCATCCCGCTCATATCCACATCCAGCAGTTGCCAACTGCGTCCATAATCATGACCATAACCAGCGCCGTAACGCCGGTAGATTGCTGTCATTGCCTGACGCATCTGGGCTACGTTTTCTGCCCGGCAGGTATTCAAAGTTGTACTGATGCCAGATTGGTCGGCACATCCTTGCCGACCAAATGCACGCGACAAGCTGGCATCCGGTTTGACACGCTGGTTTACTTCGACGATTCCTTGTCCCCCAGCCATGATATTGATGAAAGCGTCCTGCAATTTCTGCAAGGGGGTATGGGTCACTGTTTTCTGATGGAGTTTGACTTGTTGACCTATCATGTCCCAGATTCCCATTTGCTGCATGTTCATGCCGACGATGGCCAGACTGGCTCGTGGCGAATAACTGATACAATAATTCATGATGACAGTTCTCCTGATGCAAGTGTTTTGTTACTGCTTACATTCTTGCTGGAAAAACTGTCATCGTCATCTTTTGATGACTTGTGCCCTTATTGGTACAAAATTTAGGTAGTTAGGCATGTCCATCTCTTGACCTGTATTTGCTCATCAACCGGCTAAGCCCTTGAATTAACAGAATGCCAAGTGCAATCGGAATAACAATACCCGCTAAACAGCCAATCGCCATGTTCAAATAAAGTCCTTCTACCATGCCTGGTGGTGGGCCAATGTGAAATCGATCTATCCCCCATCTTTGCAACTCACCATTTTGCATCAGGAAATATTCAAACGTAGTCAGGTGAGGTCTCCCAGCCCAAGTAGAGCAATAATGAAACATCTGTGTCTCCATCACTAATTCTGATGGAGGGGGATCAGGAGCAATTGATTGTGAAGGAATCCCGCCATTGCAAAATGAAGGGGTTAATTCTGGTAATTCCTCAATTTCATTCCAGCAGTCATTCGCATTGGGTGTTACCCAATAGCAGGAATAAAGCTGACCACTCTCTGTTTCCACATAAACTGTGTAGAAATCCGCTCCTCGTAACTTTGTTATCTTCTCTAGGGGCTGCGGTATTGTTTGCCAGTGAGGTACTATGGATTCTTCGGAAAAGGCATAATAAAAAAAGCCCCCACATAATCCGGCAACAGAGCCAAAAGTGAGCGCCAAAAAGACTACACCCAATACCATGAGTGTCTTCAGATCATTTCTTTTGGGCTGTTGTTCTTGAGGCTTGTCCATGGTGTTCGCTCCAGTTTACTCCCTGACGTTTGATGACGTGCCAACTGCCAGATTGTACTTTACCAACAAAAAACCGCCAGACTGGAGTATCAATCTGGCGGCACAATCACAATGTAAAATTAGTTTGAAAGGTGATGATGGCGATAGGGTTAGCCAATCGCCATCGTCACCGCTATCACTTTTAGTAACGCAGCAGCGCGCCGATACGGCCGTGACCCTCCAATTTGGGGTTTTCTCGAATGACTTCCACATGGCCGCCGCTGTCCAGGGTGATGGCGCAGGCAGCGTCTACTACGTCGGCAACGGCCGTTAGCTCATTGGCGCTCAACGGGCTTTTAGCCAGATTTGCCACCAGAAAACCGGATGTTTCATCCATATAACCGGGGAAGCGGTAGCCATCACTAAGGATCAGGGTTTGTACCCGCCGTTCGCTGACAGCTTGCAGGGTATCATCCAGCCCGGCAACGGCCGTGCCGCCCCGCGCCACCATGGAGGCCCAACTCTCAACCAGCTTCTCTTCCCGTTCCGCATTTGCTTCCTGTAGCAGGCGCAGGGATTGTTTGCGCACCTCGTGTTCACCGGCATTCATGTCCATGGCAAACGTGCCGGCGATACAGCTTTGCAACTGCTTGGGCAGCAGTTCGCGGAATTCGGCAATTGTCTCCGACGTGCCTGCCAGGAAAAGGCGGCGAATGGGTTTACCGTTGAAAAAGTGAGCGGCGGCGGCAGCCGTTTCACGCAAATTGCGGTGGGCCACTTCTTCTTCATGGCGGGCGCCACCCATGCCGCCACGCATGCCCACAGCCGAGGATCCCGAACCTTGCTTGAGTTTGTGAACTTCTTCGCCCATCACGCCATCTATGGCCTGCAACTCACCCAGATGGTATTCAAAAAAGCGCCCGCCCACCCGGTCTACCAGAATGACGCCATAATGCGCGTAGAAATCTATCAGATGCGCCAGCGGTTTGACATACGGTTTATGGCCTACCCGAACCCGGTTGCGAAAGGCAACGGCCGTCGGGTAAGCCCGGAAAAACGCGCCATCATGCCCACTGAAAACGGCTACGCCCGGTGTAGACCAGTCGTAACCCAAATCCAGATATTGCTCAATAGCCGCCGCGGCTTTCTCGTGGTCAACCTCGGCGGCCCGCATCATGCTTTTGACCTGATGTTTGATGGTTTCCGTGTTCTCATGCGCCGTATCTGAATCCAGATAAAGGCTGATGACAACGCCATTTTTGGATTGATAGGCCAATAACTCTTGCAACTCCTCTTGGGTTATCATGGTACCTCCTACAATACCACTATGGTCTGGTTGGATGTAAGCAGCGATGATTTGATAAAAAGATCGTCAACGGATGACGGATCACCGTTTACGGATCACCGTTTACCGATTACCGACATCACGGCCGTTCCCCCAACGTCAACGGCACTTTAATCTCTTCCCCGTGCCGGATCACCGTCAACTCCACCGTCTCACCCACCTGGGTTTCAAAAACCAGGTAACTCAACAAATCGTCCGAACTGTTGACGGGCACACCGTCAATGGCAATGATGTAGTCACCTTCTGGCCGGAACGCGGCGTCCAGATTATGCCCAATCAACCCCGCTTTTTCGGCCGGCGTACCCGGCCCTACACCGGAGATCCACACGCCCTGAGACGGCAAGGCCAATGTTTCCAGTTCGCGCAAAGTAAATGGTTCGGAACGCATACTGATTCCTATGTAGGGGTAGCGATACCGCCCGGTAGCGATAAGGGCCGGGGCGATATTGCGTACCGCATTCACCGGAATGGCGTAACCCACACCAGAGTTAGCCCCTGTGCGTGACAGGATGGCGCTGTTCACGCCAATCACGTCTCCATCCAGGTTCAGCAGCGGACCGCCGGAATTACCGGGGTTGATGGCGGCATCCGTTTGAATGATTTGGGGGATGGAGAAAAAACCGCCGGATACCAGCCGCTGCGATTCAAGCGTGCGCCCCAAGGCGCTGATGATGCCCACAGACATGGAACTGGCCTCGCCAAAGGGATTGCCAATAGCCACCACAAACTGCCCTACTTGCAGGTTGCGGGAGTCGGCCAACTTGACCGGCGGGGCGTTCGCCGGTAGGTCACTTACCCGCAAAACGGCCAGGTCGCTGTCCACGTCTGTACCCACCACGTTCCCATACCGCCGCTGCCCATCAGGAAACACCACTTCATATTCATCGCCATCGGCGATCACGTGATTGTTGCTAACAATGTGGCCTTCCGGGTCAAACACAAAACCGGTGCCCGAACCCAGGAACTCGTTCTGGGAATAAACGAAGATATGCACCACGGAGGGGTTGACCTGCCGGTATATTTGCACGAGTCGCTGTTCCAATTCGGTGCTGATCTCGCCGTTCACGGCCGTGCCCGCCAACCCCACCGGCTCCACCACAGGCATCTCGGCCCGCACCGTGGCCACCGCCTGGGCTACGATAGCCTGGGCATCTACCGTGCTGGCCGGCAGCAGGCTTTCCGGGTTGGTGGCGGCCTGGCAGGCCAACGTCAGAGAAAACAGTAGAACAATGAGAAGGTAGAAAGGTCTATTCCGTTTACGAATCATGAAACGCTCAATCCTTTTTGGGTATATCGTGGAAGCCGCCAAAAAGGAGGATGGTTAAATTGAATAATAGTTGCTGCTTGCTGGTACTTGAGTTTTGCTGATAGCTGAAGGTTTTTTGCGGGTAGCTGCTGCCGCCTGGATTCCGGTACGCACGCTTGATTTCTCTTTCATCTGCTAACTTTTCGACCCCCAAAACGCGGTAGTAATCTCTGTTATCCATGGGTCTGCTTCTGTTCCTGTTCCCGCCGGTGAATGACTGTAGAAAAGCCATCTACTGCCATTTTAGGGGGGATGAGGAAGGGCTGTCAAGGGTTTCACATGAGAAAATGCACCGAGTTTTGCCGTTCCCTCTTTAGCCGTAATCTGCCGGTTTTTGTGAAAGAGATAATAATCGGCCAATACATTCAGTCACGGCCGTCCCCCTGCCCCATTCCTGCCTCGTGTTATAATTCCCCCAATATAATTCATCCTTCATAATTCATAATTCTCAAAGGAGATTCCCCATGACCCAAGTCCCGCCCTATACGCCCGTCAACAAAATCCGTATTGTGACGGCCGCTTCCCTCTTCGACGGCCACGACGCGGCCATCAACATCATGCGCCGCATTTTGCAAAGCTCCGGCGCGGAAGTGATCCACCTGGGGCACAACCGCAGCGTGCAGGAAATTGTGACCACCGCCATTCAGGAAGACGCACAGGCCATCGCCATCACCAGTTACCAGGGCGGGCATATTGAATTTTTCAAATATATGTATGACCTGCTGCACGAACAGGGCTGCGGCCATATCAAAATTTTTGGCGGCGGCGGTGGCACTATTTTGCCCGACGAAATGACCCAATTACACAATTACGGCATTACCCGTTTGTATTCGCCGGACGACGGCCGTACCCTCGGCCTGCAAGGCATGATCAACGACCTGCTGCTCAAAGCCGACTTCCCCACCGGCAAACTCGACGTAGACAAATGGCGCACCGCCATCCACGAAGCCTACGCCGCTTACGAATCACCGATTACCGATTACCGATCACCGATTACCGTCCTGCGCCCCGAAATCAAACACTGGGTCACCCACCGCGCCCTGGCCCGCCTCATTTCCGCTGTGGAAAACGAGCCAGATTTGGTAGAACCGATCATGGACGAAGTTCATGCCCGGCTGGAAGGGTTGGCCCACCCGCCCGTCTTGGGCATCACCGGCACCGGCGGCGCGGGCAAATCTTCCCTGGTAGACGAATTGGTGCGCCGCTTTTTGCTCGACTTCCCGGAGAAGGAGATCGCCATCGTCAGCGTAGACCCATCAAAGCGCAAGACGGGTGGCGCGCTGCTGGGCGACCGCATCCGCATGAACAGTGTCACCAATGAGCGCGTTTATATGCGCTCGTTGGCCACCCGCCAATCCAACCTGGCCCTTTCCCGCCACATTCCCGAAGTGCTGAACATTCTCAAGGCAGCCCAATTTGACCTGATCATCCTGGAAACGTCCGGCATCGGCCAGTCCGACACAGAAATTGTGGATTTCTGCGATGTGTCGCTCTATGTGATGACGCCGGAGTACGGCGCGGCCACGCAGCTCGAAAAAATTGATATGCTGGACTTTGCCGACCTGATCGCCATCAATAAGTTTGACAAACGGGGCGCGCAAGACGCGCTGCGGGACGTGAAGAAGCAGTTCAAACGGAACCACCAATTGTGGGACGTGAGCGACGACGATTTGCCGGCTTTTGGCACTATTGCCAGCCAGTTTAATGATCCGGGAACGAATGCGCTGTACACGGCCGTGATGCACTCCATCACCCGCAAAACCCACGCCGACCTGACTCCCGACCTCGATTTGCTCACCGGCGAATCGGAAAAAATTGAAATCATCCCGCCGCGCCGCACCCGCTACCTCAGCGAAATCGCCGAGACGATCCGCCAGTATGACGAATGGGTGGAAAGCCAGACGGCCGTTGCCAATCAATTGTACGGCATCCAACAGGCCATCACCGCCCTGCAAAAAAGCCGTCTGGACGACAAAGACCGGCTGATCAAACAGTTGCAGGAAGTGGCCGCACAGGTGCGGCTAGATTTAGACCCGCACAATCAGGCCACCCTGGATAATTGGGCCGAATTGAAGGCGCGGTATCAGGCCGACGAGTATGTGTACCAGGTGCGCGGCCGTGACGTGCGCGTGCCCACCCATACCGAAACACTCTCACACAATCAGATCGCCAAAGTGTCCCTGCCCCATTACGAAGGTTGGGGCGACATTTTACGCTGGGCGCGGCAGGAAAATGTGCCCGGCGAATTTCCGTATACGGCCGGCGTCTTTCCCTTCAAACGCACGGCCGAGGACCCCACACGTATGTTTGCCGGGGAAGGCGGCCCGGAACGCACCAATAAACGGTTCCACTACGTCTCCTTGAACATGCCCGCCCGCCGCCTCAGTACCGCCTTTGATTCGGTAACGCTCTACGGCGAAGACCCGGCCATCCGCCCGGACATTTATGGCAAGGTGGGCAACTCCGGCGTCTCCATTGCCAGCCTGGACGACGCCAAGAAGTTGTACAGCGGCTTCAACCTGTGCGACCCGGCCACGTCGGTGAGCATGACCATCAACGGCCCGGCCCCCACTGTGCTGGCGTTTTTTCTGAACACGGCCGTAGACCAGCAATGTGAACTCTACATCCGCCAACACGGGTTGGTAGACGAGGTAGAAGCCAAAATTGCCCAAATATACGAGGCGCGCGGCCTGCCCAGGCCACACTACCACGGCGACCTGCCCGAGGGCAACGACGGCCTGGGGCTGCTGCTGCTGGGCGTCGCCGGCGATCAGGTATTGCCCCGTGAGGTATACGAAGAGATCAAGGCCCACGCCCTGTCTACTGTGCGCGGCACCGTGCAGGCGGACATTCTCAAAGAAGACCAGGCGCAAAACACTTGCATCTTCTCCACCGAATTTGCCCTGCGGCTGATGGGCGACGTGCAGCAATACTTTATTGACCACAACGTGCGCAACTTTTACAGCGTCTCCATCTCCGGCTACCACATCGCCGAAGCGGGCGCCAATCCCATCAGCCAGTTAGCCTTTACACTGGCGAACGGCTTCACCTTTGTGGAGTATTATCTGGCGCGGGGGATGGATGTGAACGAATTTGCCCCTAACTTTTCCTTCTTTTTCTCCAACGGCGTAGACCCGGAATATGCGGTGATCGGCCGGGTAGCGCGGCGCATTTGGGCCAAGGCGATGAAGCTGAAATACAAGGCCAACGAGCGGGCGCAAATGCTCAAGTATCACATTCAGACGAGCGGCCGTTCCCTGCACGCCCAGGAAATCGCCTTCAACGACATCCGCACCACCCTGCAAGCCCTCTACGCCATCTATGACAACTGCAATTCGCTGCATACCAACGCTTACGACGAAGCCATCACCACCCCCACCGAGGAATCGGTGCGGCGGGCGATGGCCATCCAGCTGATCATCAACAAGGAGTTGGGGCTGGCGAAAAACGAAAATCCGCTGCAAGGGGCGTTTATCATCGAAGAATTGACCGACCTGGTGGAAGAGGCCGTCCTCATGGAATTTGACCGCATCACGGAGCGGGGCGGCGTCTTGGGGGCGATGGAAACGATGTACCAGCGCGGCAAAATTCAGGAGGAGTCGCTTCATTACGAGAGCCTGAAACATTCCGGTGAACTGCCGATCATTGGCGTGAACACCTTCCTGTCCGACGAAGGCTCCCCCACCATCCTGCCCAAAGAGGTGATCCGGGCGACGACAGAGGAGAAGGAACGGCAGATTGCCAACGTGGAGGCGCTCTATGCCCGCCACCCCGAAAAATCCGCCGCCGCCCTGCACGACCTCCAGGATGCGGCCACCCACAACGAAAACACCTTTGAATCGCTGATGGAAGCGGTCAAATTTTGCTCCCTGGGCCAGATTACGCAGGCGATGTATGCGGTAGGTGGGCAGTATCGAAGGAATATGTAGAGATTGCGAGATTGGAGATTGGGTTTTTGTTACAATTCAGGCAGAGGTGATCAAGATGGAAATATTACTTTCGCTACAAATTGAACCATTAGACGAAGGGGGCTATCTGGCAACCAGTGAAGATTTACAGGGCTTATTGGCGCAGGGCCGTACTGTGGCTGAAACAATGGAAATCGCCCAGGATATTGCCCGCAAGCTGGTTGAATCTTATCTGGAACATGGAGACCCGTTGCCGCCAAAGATCGCTGAGGCTCTCAAGCAACAGCGGGTACGCCGTTCAACTGTCAAAGTACCTGTAGCTGTTATAACCGGATAGTTTTATGCCCCATTTATCACCGCTGACCTATAAAGAAGTCATCGAACGTTTGCGAAAAGCTGGTTTTGAATTTGATAGGCAGGCCAAAGGGAGCCATGAAATCTGGTACAACCCACAGACCCATCGCCGTACCACTGTTCCTAACCATCCTGGTACGCTGCCGATAGGAACTCTACGCGCTATCATTCGCCAGAGTGGACTAACGGTTGAAGAGTTCCAAAACCTGGGTAAATGAAAGAGCTTAACCAGATTACGCAGGCGATGTGTGCAGTGGGGGGGCAGTATCGGCGGAACATGTAGGAATTGGGATATTGGGAATTGTAGTTGTATCTCCACTTCTGCTCTCGTGTTATACTGCCCGGCAAGAAGTAGATTGAGAGTACGGCCGTACCCGAAGGGGGACGGCCGTATCTCACAAGTTTGTCTTACGGCGTTCTATCTCTTCCCGTACCACCGGCACAACTTTTGTCCCGAATAGCTCAATCGCGTGCATGATTTTGTCATGGGGCATCGTGCCCACACTCATTTGCAGCAAAAACCGCTGGTGCCCAAAAATCTGGTGCTGCCACAAAATCTTCTCAATCACCTCGTCCGGCGTGCCGATAAAATTGGCACCGCGCAGCGTCCGTGACACCTCAAATTGCTCTCTGCTCATGGGCGGCCAGCCCCGTTCGCGCCCAATTTTATCCATCACCTGTTTGTAGGCGGGGAACGTTTCTTCAATGGCCTGCCGCGAATCTTCGGCGATAAAGCCGTGAGAATTGATGCTAAAGCTCAACTGCGCCGGATCATGCCCGGCGCGCACGGCCGTGTCCCAATACAACCGGCTCAACGGTGCAAACTGTTCCGGCAGGCCGCCAATAATGGCCAGCGCCAGCGGCAGCCCCAACCGCGCTGCCCGCACCACCGACTCCGGCGTACCACCCACGGCGATCCAAATGGGCAGTTTTTCCTGAACCGGCCGTGGGTATACCCCCTGTCCTGTCAACGCCGGCCGAAACCGTCCCGACCAGGTGACATGCTCTGACTCCCGCACTTTGAGGAGCAGTTCCAACTTCTCGGCAAACAGGGCATCATAATCGCGCAAGTTATAGCCAAACAGGGGGAAAGATTCAATGAAGGAGCCACGACCAGCCATGATTTCGGCACGGCCGTGAGACAACAAATCCAGCGTGGCAAAATCTTGAAAAACCCGCACCGGGTCATCCGAACTCAGCACCGTCACGGCGCTGCTCAGGCGGATATTTTTGGTGCGGGCCGCCGCCGCTGCCAGGATCACCGCCGGGGCCGAAGAAATATATTCGGGGCGGTGATGCTCGCCAATGGCATACACATCCAGCCCCACCTGGTCAGCCAATTCGATACTTTCCAATAAATGGCGCATCCGCTCTGCCGGGCTGATCATCTGCCCGGTGCGAGGATCAGGCGTCAATTCCAC